>NZ_CALDDG010000070.1 GCF_937936435.1 uncultured Sulfuricurvum sp.
GAGATAAAGGAATGTGACTGGAGTTCAGACGTGTGCTCTTCCGATCTGGTTTGCTGTTTTCGGGGTGCTCAACACAGTCATTCAAGATGATGGGTAACAGTCCGGAACCCCAAACGGTCGTCTCAGATGAAAATTATACGGCTGAGACTGAATTTGAATGGAAAATTACTAAAGGCGACCGTGTCGAAATTAACGTGGTAAATCTTACATCGGGAGAAGGGGATCAACAGATCAACCAGATCCTACGAAGCGGCGGTCAGCAAACATTAAACCGCGACGGTACCGAAGGGTATCTGGTTCCTAATGACGGCAAGATTCGTCTACCGCTAGTAGGTGCGGTAAAAGTTGCTGGTATGAGCGAGTCGGAAGCATCGGACGTACTGACCAAGAGATACCGTGAATATTTGAAAGACCCATTTGTAAGTGTTAAGATACTGAACCAGAAACTGTTTGTACTCGGTGAAGTCAGTTCTCCGGGTGTCGTTCAGGTGACGAACGGAACAATGACTTTGTTTGAAGCATTGGCAAAAACGGGAGATTTGACTGATGATGCCGAACGAACCAATATTAGAATTATTCGGGGAGGATTACGTACTCCTCAAGTAAGGGAAGTCAACCTTGCAGATATGTCGCAAATGAAACTTACCAGCCTTATTTTATTACCTAACGATATTGTTTATGTACAGCCTCGCGGTATGAAAGCTTACAATATTGCCTTTACTGAACAAACACCATTTTTCCAAATGTTAACAACGATGATGGCTCCATTTATTACATATGACACACTTCGCCAATTAGGGACGTATGATGGCTTACACCTACCAAAATAATTCAACTTTTCAAAGTGGAATGCCGGATCATATCGAGGCGGAAGTCGATCTTAAAGAGCTTGTTAATTCAATTTTAGGATATAAAAAGTCTATTATTGTTGTGACATTTGTCATTACTTTGTTTTCAATTTACTTTGCTTATTTCAGTGATAATGTTTATCAGGCTGATCTTTCCATGGAAGTCCAAGGCGGTTTAGTACAGCAATCCTCGGCTAATGATTTTTTGACAAATGCCATGGGGGTCAAAAGCAGTCTTGCCAACACAATTGAACTTTTAAAATCTCGTTATATGGCGCAAAAAACGCTTGAAAAAATTTATATCGGAAACCGTTATTTTATTAAAGAGGACTATCGTAAAATTGAACTTTATAAGCGTTCACCGTTTACGGTCAAAGCAGAGGCGATTTCCCAAGAATTGATAGGTCGGGAGTTTACTCTTCAGCCGATAGATGAAAAGAAATTTCGTTTAAAGATTGAGGATATAGTTGTTTCTGAAGGAAAGAAGAATAATTATGACCATGTTCACGAATACGGTTCATTGATATCTACCCCCTATTTCAGATTTACTGTTAATAAATTAGGCGGATTGGACAAAAGGGATTTTTTCTTTACCATAACACCGAACAATATGATGTATACGATGATTCAGTCATCGTTGTCAATTGGACTTTCAGATGAAAAGTCCACAGTTTTGAAGTTGATGTATAGGGATAATATTCCAGAACGAGCTCAAGATATTTTACAGGCGATTTCTGAGACTTATGCGGAGCAAAGTGTCTTTTATAATAGTTCGAGTGCAGAACGAACACTCAAATTTATCGATGAACAGCTAAAAGCAATTAATGAGGCATTGCAAAATTCAGCTTCTAATTTACGGGATTTTAAATCTTCACATATTCTAATCGATTTAGGTTCTAAAGCTTCTACCGTTTCTCAGACACTTTCGCAGTATGAAACACAGAAATATGAAATTGATTTGCAAGAAAATACCCTCAAGCATCTTCTCGATTATATAAAGTCAAATAAAGAACTCATTGGGGTTGATATGGGCCCCGTTACCGGTAGCAGCATGGCAATTACGACGTTGATGGGGAAATTACAAGAAGCGTACACTTACCGATCTTCATTGAGTGTTGATTTTACGGAAAAACATCCCTCAATGATTAAAGCTAATGAGCAGATCGCTTCATTAAAAAGCGCATTAAAATCGACGGTCGAGAGTGCATTACGTAGTATTGCTCAGCGAAAAGCCAATGTTCAACAAATTATCAACACACAAAAAGCAACATTCGAAACGCTTCCTGAAGAAGAGAAACAGTTGGCACAGTTAAATCGTAGCTTTTTGGTAAATGAGAAAATTTACGAATATCTTCTTCAAAAACGGGCGGAAACATCGATTCTGGAATCAGCGACTGAGTCAGGTGTCCGCGTTATTGATTCTGCTTTAACAGGGGATGCCCCGATCCAGCCGCATCGAAAAGTAATGGTAATAATTGGACTTGTCGTTGGCTTATTGATTGGCTTATTACAGGCATTTCTGCGTTTTCTGATCAGTAACAAGATTCACACTATTTCAGATATCGAAAACAATACAATGATTCCTATTTATAGCGTATTGCCATTATTCAAAGGAAAAAAATCGCTTTATGAAGAAGCACTGCGCGTACTTCTGACAAAATTCGAATTCAGTTCAGATAGACCTAAAACAATTATGGTTACTTCTTCGGTTCGTGGAGAAGGACGGACTACAACTGCTTTAGAATTTGCGAAAGTAATTGCCCAAAGTGGCAAAAAAGTTATCCTGCTCGATATGGATATGCGTTCATCTAATGTGAATAAAAAACTAGAAATTCAAAATCAGATCGGTATGAGTACTTTGCTTTCAGGAAAAAATACTTTTGAAGAAGTGCTTCAGTGTACAGATCATGGTGTTGATGTTGTAGTAGCAGGCCCGCTGCCAACTAATCCATATGAGTTAATGATGTCGCAAAGTCTTAAGAATGTATTGGATGAGTTAATGAAACATTATGATTATATCCTTTTAGAATCGCCGCCAGTTGGCGTTATAGCTGATGCTCTTGTATTAATGCGTATTTGTGATTTAAGTCTTATTGTATTTAAAGCAGATTATTCGAAAAAAACATTTATAAAAAATGTGAATCGATTTGTTGATGAACATGAACTGAAGAATGTAGGAATTATTCTTAATGCGTTAGAGCTCAAAAAAATCCGACCATGGATCAAAAAAAAATAGGTTTAAAGAATCATTAGCATTTAAAAATAACAGTTTTTGATTAAGCTGATTTTTTGAATATTTATATTAGTATTCCATACTAGAGATGCTTATATCTATAAGGCATCTTATGACTAGTTATAAGAGTGCTTGAGAACACACGGTGTGTTTATAGGGCTACACCCGAAGTATCGAAGAAAACTCCCGGGTGAGTAAACCGTCTTGATCAGCGGTTTAACGTTCTTAGTGTCAATAATGCAAGATTGGCAAACTTAGAGGTTTCAAATGGAAAATTTGGAAAACGTTGAAATGAATGCGGCTCAAGCACGCCGTACATTTTTGAAAAAAGCAGCATATGCGGCACCAGTAGTTATTGCTCTTGGCGGATTGAACGCTCATGCAGGAAATACTGTGGGAAGCAGTGTTTTTTCTACTAATTTATATGTAGGCACCGAAAAAACTGATGCTAACTATATTGGTACAGCAACTGTGAGTGGACATAACGGTGTCGTAGATCAGGGTCTCATCACAGATACAGATGGTGTTAAAACTTACTACACGTCTGCAGAAGTGAATAGCAATAAAAGTCCTTATGCTAAATTTTGGAATGACTTTAAATCGTTCTTCGGAACTATTAATTAATGTTCTACGGTTTTCATCTTCTCCTCAATCAGGAGGAGATGAAAAATCATAAGCTGAGTTCAAATGTTATTCAAGTTATCGAAAATCAATGTATCGAATCTTCTTTTTTCCCAAACACGCTTATTTATCAAAATAATCAAGATCGTAATGTTACTTTAGCAACAGATAGAGATTTTATCCAACCTATCCCTGAACAAAACTGGCTTTTTCATGTTGAAAATGTTATAAGCTTTACATGGCAGACGCAAGGTGGAAAAATTTCTTATTGTTTTTTGGAAGAAGCAACTGAAGAAATTTTTCGATTTTGGCTTTATCATCTTGTTTTACCAATATACTTTTCTATATCTAATACCTATAAATTTTTGCATGCAGGATCTGTTGAAATAAATCGAAAAACCGTTTTATTTATGGCTCCATCCCATGGTGGAAAATCAACTTTAACTGATTATTTTATACAACATGGCCATTTATTGGTTACTGATGACAAAATGGCAACATTTGAAAAGGGAGGAGATTTTTATGCAGTTCCTTCACATCCTTATCATCGTCCTTATCGTCAGGTAGAGGTATTAGGTCACCGATGTGAAAATGCAGCAACAGAAATACGTTCTATTCATGCCATTTATATTTTGGAGAAAGATGAACCGGATAGTATTTGTACTCTTCGTCCTTTGAAAGGAATAGAAAAATTTAGCCGTCTTCATGAAGGAGGAGAAATGAATTTTTCTTTTTTTACGAAAGACTATGTTCAGTATCTTTCCAGATTAGCGAATAAAGTGAATGTTTTCAACGTAAAAGTACCGCAAGATTTGGATCGACTGCACGAAGTTTATGATATTATTGTTAATCATTGTGAATCTATAAAAGAGGAAATATGAGAGCAAAAGAATATTCTATTCCTTCATCGGTATTACTTCAGGAAATTGATAATGAGTTATTGATTTTCAATAGTGAAACAGGTCAATTCTATTCGGTTAATGATACAGGTGCTGTTATTTGGGAGTCAATCATAGAACATGATAATTTAGGGGATGTACTTGATGATATATCGGAAGTCTTTGATGTTGATAGAGATATTTTGATAAATGACCTACTGAAATTTGTTTTGCCATTGTACGAGCAGGGGCTTTTAATCCTTGCAAAGCAAAAATAATTGAGAAGTCTTGTTATTAATGAGAACGCATTTGGAAACTAAATACGATTTGTTGATAGAATGCTGCAAGCTAAGTCCTGATGATGAATTTATAGCATCCTTGATAAATAAAATTGATAATTTGGACGAAATAATCAATTCTGCTTATATGCACGGTGTTTTTCCTCTAGTATATCAGGTACTTAAAAAATTTCTCGAAAATAATAAGCCTCTTCTATCTCAATTCAAGTATGTAAATCTTGAAATTGCCCAATCAAATCTCCAAATGACGGCAGAACTGATCAAGCTTACCAAGCTTTTAGATAAAGAAAATATTCCTCTTATAGGAATTAAGGGTCCTGTTCTCTCTGCACTACTCTATAAAGATATTACCAAACGGCAATTTTCAGATATCGATGTATTGCTACACCAAGAAGATATGCATCGTGCTGTGGTGATGCTTGAATCGATAGGATACCGATCAGAGTTCTCCAGCGATTTTCTAAAAAATGAAATGCTGTTAAAAGTAGACAAAGATTTTGCAATCTCTACACCTGACGAAAAAATAAATATTGAGTTTCATTGGAAATTATTTAGCAATCCTCAGATGTCTAAAAGTAGAATAGTATTATTCGATGTCGAAAATGTAGATATTGATATCCACAATACTCATATTCGAACATTGGCAACGGATATTCAATTATTATACTTATTAGTGCATGGATCAAAACATTACTGGGAACGTCTTGAATGGATTTGTGACATTGACAGATTGATACGTCAAAATTCAATGATTGATTGGACTGTCTTAATGGAAAGAGCTAGAACAATGGAAATTGAAGGGATGGTATATTTAGGCTTGATGATTAGCCATGATCTCCTTAATACACCATTGCATGAAAAGATATTGCAAAGAATAAGTGAACTAGCAGTTTTAGAAAAATCCAAAAAATCAATAATTTGCGATATAAGGCATGATAAGATCATCGAGGGACACAGCGAACATGTCGATTTGAAAAACCTATACCATTTGTCTTTGATAAATGAAACAAAATGGAAATTAATCAAAGAATATTTATCGATTTTTTTTGCCATTAAAAAATGGGATGTCTTTGTTATTAATCTCCCGAAAAGAGTTCACTGGCTTTATTATTTTATCCGATATTATCGGATTATTAAAGAGAATATTTTTATTAGAAAGTAGATACAACAGTAGTTTAAAAAAATCAATATTTTCTAATAAAATAAGTGCTATTATTATAATAGCGGGATTATACATTCAATAATGAAGGAAAAAAAATGAGAGAAGCAAGACGCAGTTTTCTGAAACGGTCAGTATATGTTGCTCCTGCATTAATTATGCTTGGGGAATTATCGGCACATGCAAGCGGTAATTGTCATAATGGTGGCGGACATCATGAAGGTTCGCATGGACATAATGGCAGTGGAAATGCTGCTTCGACACTCAATTGCAAGCCAGTTAATAATTGCCATAAAGGCAATAACGGCTGGGGTAACGGTGATCAAGATGCTCCAGGTAAGTCACTGCATCATAATAATGCAGAGAACAATCATAATGGCAAAGAAAATCCGAACAATCTTGTATCATGCGATAAGTCAGTAAAAGATAAAGTTAATAATGTCGGTGTGAAAACGCATGGTGGTCATGAAAAAGATTACGGTAAAAATAACGGCTGGGGTAACGGTGATCAAGATGCTCCAGGTGGTTCGTTACCGCATAATAAAGCTGAGAATTATATCGGCGCTTAAAAGTTTTCTAAAAATTCTCTCATTTTTTCTTCATTATGTCCTCTTTCTTTTACAAAAAAGAGGATATTTCGTGCACTATTCTTCTCACGTAGCGGTTTACTCACCTATAAGTATCTTTAACTGTTTAACCTTTTTTATTTAAAAAATCATGAGAATGGGAATATTTATTGTAAGATAGAAAAAACTGTTAGGTCTATCTTATTAATAATCTTTAGTTTATTTGATGCCTATCTTGTATTGTATAAGATCTATCAGAAATAGTGGAGTGGAAACAAAATTCCTTTTCCACAACCTTTTTGGTTCCTTGATTAGCCTAGGCAGCCATTCTAAATGCAGATTTATCCAAAATTGGGAAGGACGTTGTACGGTTCCGGCAAAAAAATCGAAAACGGCACCAATCGAACAAGCTGTTTTGATATGGAGTCGATCTTTATGGGTATAAAGCCATTTTTCCTGCTTTGGCGCCGTCATCCCGACGAATAATACATCCGGTTCGAAACGATTGATCAAGTCAATGATAAGATCATTTTCTGCATCTGTGAATTCTGGTTTAAACGGGGGCGAGTAGAATTGTGCGACGATATTCGGGTATTCATGAGAGAGACGCTTTTGGATTAAATCAAGAGTTTTTTGCGAAGCACCCATATAAAAACATTTTTTTCCTTCTGCATTGAGTATGCGAAGCAGGTGTTCATGTAAATCGGCTCCGGCAATTTTGGTAATAGTTATGCGATTGATGATTTTAGCGGCCATAACAATACCGCTTCCATCAGGGAGTAAAATGTCTGATTTTCTTAGTGCATTTTCGAATAAGAAATCCATTTTTGCAGTCACATATGAATGAGGATTAATGGTATTTATGATCTGTTTAGAATCAGTGACAGTTAGTTTCTCTAAGTCATCGGTGAAAATATTGTAGTTCATAACTTGGGTATATTTATGCATTTAATGTCCTGACGAGATTTTTTTCAAATTGTTGCAACGTAAAATTTTGCATGTATCGATCTCTGCAGTATTGAGAAGTCTCAAGATTCATAAATTGGTTAAGAGCCATCTTCAATCCATCTAAGAGATTATCTAAATTTTCAACAATGATGCCGCATTGATTATCTAGAATATAAGGGATAGATCCTTCGTCCGTAGATAAAACGGGAAGCCCATAAGAGAGAGCTTCAAGGATAGAAAGAGGAAATGCTTCATTCGGATAGCGTGTAGGAAAGATGAAGAGATGTGATTGTTCAAATAATTTTTGTTTTTCTGCTCCGTTGATAAACCCGTGAAAAGTGACATTGTGTAAATCGTGTTGTGTAATCGTCTCGAAAAATTCGCCCCGGTCATTTTCGTTTTGCCATTCTCCGGCAAAATGAAAATGGATATTGTTGTTTTTAAGGGCTATTGCCGCTTTCAAAACGTCAAAATATCCTTTGGATTTGATCATATTGGAAAGATAAAGAGCATGAATCGTCGATTTCGAGGGATCATATCGTCGATCGCATATTTGGTTGAACTCACGTTCGCTCAGGGTGTTTTCTACGCCGTTTGGAAGATAGGAGATGTCCTGAATCGTATCGATTTTTCGGAAATCCTGTGAGAGCATGGGACTCAGTAAGATAAGACGGATATCCCGGAGAAAAAATCGGGTCAAGGCAAGATTACGTGCAGACGCCGAGACGAACTCATCCACTCCCTTGGTATGGTAATGATAGAAGATCTCTACGGAGGCGAGATAGCGATAGCTTTTCCATAGCGTCGAGATGAGCAGATCTCGGTAAAACGCGACGCTGCGGATCGATGCGGTGAAATAGATTTTATCGGGGCGAAACATGATGAGCACCCATAGCACTTTGAGATACAGTTCGATGACAAAATAGAGTTTTTTCCAGTTCACTTTGCCGATATCGGCGATTGTGTCCGATGATCGGATCGGGATAAATCGGCATTCGAATGTTTCGTTGATTACATGACTGTTGCGGATAAATTCGCCTACTTTGGCGGCACCGTGATGGGGTGGCGGGACATGAAGGATACAGAGGAGTCGGATTTTATTCATTGGAAAAGTCACTTTGATTATTATTGAAATTAGCGATATAGTGTTCGATATTTTTATTGGTTAGTGTACTTCCGAAATAATTATTTTTTGAGGATAGCATATTCGAGGTAATAATATGTGCCAGTTCTGGGGTCAAGTGAACGGAATCAACCCAATAAAATCCGTCATATTGATTGACGGCGAAATTATTGAAATCATGAACTTCACCGAAGATGGATACGACTTTTCTTTTAAAATCGAAGAATTTTGGTTTTAAATACGGATCGGCAAGTATTTTTGTTAAATGCTGGGTACTCATTGGGGAGATAGATACAATTAGTTTTATTTTATATTGATCACATAACTCTTTAATAGAGAGAAGATAGTTAATTCTTTGTTGATCAAAATCATACTCTTTATAATATTCATCAAAATAAGAGGATTCAAGATGCTCTGTATGAAATAAAGTTGTAGGAAGACGAGCATACATACCATTCTCTTTTATAATTTGCTCGGAATTTTTTTGCATATTTTTACCAACAATACGAATAGAGTCTAAAAAAGAGTCCAAAGTAAAATAGGTGGAATCAAAGAGAAAAGTTTTTTCTGTTTTTTCTTTTGACGGCGAGTGGTCTAGAAAGAGATACAATTTAGATGTTTTGAATTGCATGAAAAGTTGATTATAGTCGTTTAGATTTTTAAAGTCCAATTGAAGCCAAATCGTTTTCGGGATTTGGGTCTTAATAATATAATTAGTTATGGCTAAATAATCTTCTGGCTGTCCAGAAATGACACTAAAATTATAAGTGTTTTGAGAAGTAATATCTTTGATTTGTTCCGGATCAATATATTGTGCTCGACTGCTTCCAAGAACAAAAAAATCGTACTCTCGTTTGTGTTTTAATAAATGATAGTATTTTTGGTCTCTATCGGAATAAACGGCTTTGGTTTTGAGATGCCATAAATTAATTCCAAATTTTTCGTAGGGATCAATTGATACAGTAAATGAGTACATAAGGCATAAAACAATGACAGCAAACGCAAATGTTCGATAAATGAATGACATTGAAACCTCTAAAAGTTAAAATACAAAAATTCTGAAATCTTATGCATACTCATCATTGACAATACTAGCATGAAGGCAGTGTAAAATGCATATCGAGTATTTGGAATAAAAGAGAGTAAGTGATTCTGTGAATTTTTCAGTCGTATTATATAAAGTCCCAATAAGAGCAATACCACCATCCAAATACTACCATTGATATCAGACCAGTAGTCGCCAAACATAATACCGTATGGATTCAATATGGATAGATATTTTTGCAATCCGATAGGGAGAATAACGCCATTTAAACCGGCCATTCCTTTTAATACTTTGGAGGCATCGCTCCATTCTCCAGCTCTAAAGAAAACCCAAGTGATATTGATAAAATTAAAGGTAATGAGCCATGCGAGCCAAGTTTTCATTTTTAAACCTGTTTGCTGCCATATGCGATGAATAACGATTGCCGACCCGTGCAAAGCTCCCCATATCACGAACATCCAACTCGCACCGTGCCATAACCCTCCGATTAAAAATACACTGAAGAGATTTGCATAAGTCCGTATTTCTCCCCCACGATTTCCGCCTAATGGAATATAGATATAATCCCGTAAAAAGCGAGAAAGCGTTATATGCCAGCGTCTCCAGAAATCTTGAATATTCAAGGCTTTATACGGACTATTGAAATTGATCGGAAGTTTAATATTGAAAAGCAAGGCAACCGCGAGGGCCATATCCGTATAACCGCTGAAATCAAAATACAATTGGAAGGTATATGATAACGAGGTAGCCCAAGCCGCAATAAACGTGAGGGAATCCGCTTTGT
>NZ_CALDDG010000071.1 GCF_937936435.1 uncultured Sulfuricurvum sp.
GCTCCTCTGACTGGAGGGCTTCAAAGAGAAAAAGAGCCGCAACCTTCTCGATGCGATAGCCGCAGCCAAGGGGTGCGACTGCTGGCGCTTTATTAATGCGCTAGGGATCGAGCATATCGGAGAGGTCGCCTCCAAAACGCTGTGCGGCGTATTCGGTACGTCGTTTGATACGGCAAGCCGCGAAGCCATTTTGGCACTGGAAGGGTTCGGAGGGGAGATGGTCGAATCGATCCTCGAATTCGTCCGTGTCAACAGCGAGAAGATCGAGAGACTCCGATCGATTTTGAACCCTGTCGCTCCGGTAAAAGTGGAAGCGGCAGAGAACCCGTTCAAAGGCAAAAGCGTCGTAATTACCGGATCGATGTCGGTGCCGCGCGATCAAATCAAAGCGATGCTAGAAGAGTTGGGGGCAAAAGTCGCCTCATCGGTATCGAAAAAGACCGATTATGTCGTGTACGGCGAAGATGCGGGGAGCAAATACGATAAAGCGGTGGAGTTGGGGGTGAGCCTTCTCACAGAGAGCGGATTTCGGGAGTTAGCGTCTTTTCCCCAAAGCGCTGCGACGGCGGAGGGGAGTCGTGTAGAGCCGAAATATAGCCTTTTTGATTAAATAGGCAAGATATCCTTTGACTTTGATTCCTCCGGGGAGGAGTCCTGCCCCATATTCGCCTCCCAGCGCGATCATTATCCCCTGGTTCGTATATTTGAACGGTTTTTTAGGTTTATCTTCCAAAGAGCGGAGAATATTCTCCGCCGCGTGTTCGGCACCCCGTTCGGCAAATTGGGCGGTCGGAGGGATAAATTTTCCCTCTTTGTCCTGCCCGTGGGTGACGTCGCCGACGGCATAGATAGTGTCGTAACCCGGAATATTAAGCATCTCATCGACGATCAGATGCCCTTTTGGGTTTGTCTCGAATCCCAGATATTTCGTCAGAGTCGATGCCGCAATCCCTCCGGTAAAAATCATGAATTCAAAACGGAGCGTTTTACCGTTATCGAGGAGAATTTCCTGAGGGCGTACTTCACTGATACGGTTATTATGCCAGACATGAACCCCTAATTCGGTGAGACGGCGATAGGCGCTCTCGATCAAAAACGGATCCATTCCGTAGAGAATGCTCTCGTACGCATCGATAAGGTAGACGTCGATCCCGCGGCAGCCGAAATTGCCGTTTTGGTAAAAACTGTTAGCGTATGCCGCCATTTCCGCCGCGATTTCTACCCCCGACAATCCCGCTCCCCCGATGACGATATTAAACGGAGTGACCTCGCACCCTTGTGTCTGTGATTCGATACGGTTGAAGATCGCCTTTTCGAATTGCTGTTTAAAATTGAGTGCGGCGGGGATGCTTTTGACTCCGTAGGTGTGTTCCCGAAGTCCGGGGATAAAATCGGGGAAATAGGTTCGGCTTCCGCTGGCGATGATGAGTCGGTCGTAGGTAAACGTTTCGGTCTGTGTAGCTACCTGATTATGGGTCGGGTCGATGGTATTTACCTCTTCACATACGAACCGTACGGAAGAGAAACTTTTGGTAAAAGAGGGCAAATCGATCATGATATGAGACATATCGACCTTGTTCGCGATAAAATCGTACACTTCTGCCTGCATATAATGGTACGGATTTTTATCGATGAGGGTGATACGGACGGAACGATGGTGTGCCAGTCTTTCCAGCGCGCGGATTCCGCCGTAACCTCCTCCGATAATGACTACATGGACGCTTTTCACTGCTTCCCCCAAAATTTTTGTGCAATGGTAGCGGAATTTGAGTGCTTTCTCAACTTCTCTTGATGGGGATATGGTTATAATGATAAGTATATTTTTAATGAAAGATTTTTCTGGATTTCAGAGAAATTGGCAAAAGAGACGTTATGAAAGAAGAGAACGAGGGATTTTCTTGTTCCATCGAAGATACAGTTATAGAGCCCGAACCGCTTAATACGTCTCGATACGGTGAAATTCTTACCCTGCAAAACAAGATACTGGAATTGATGGCATTGGGAGTCGATGAGATCGACGTTCTACACCGTCTGTGCGAAATGGAAGAGAAACTGGTCCCCGGTGCTGTCGCATCGATCATGATTTTGGATGAAGCGACCGGATTGATGAATGTTTTGGAAGCTCCGAGTATTCCGCCGGAAGGGATCGCCATGCTTAACGGTTTGCGTCCGGGACCGGGCGGAGGATCGTGCGGCAATGTTCTCTACCGTAAAGAGGCCCAATTCGTTACCGATATCGAAAACGACCCCCGATGGGACGAACTTCGCCCGATTGCCAAAGCCTTCGGTTTGGGAGCATGTTGGTCGATGCCGGTGCGCAGCGAAGGGAATACGATTATCGGGACTTTTGCCCTCTCCTCTTTTACCAAACGCTCTCCGAGTGCTTTTGATAAAAGCCTTTTGGAGATCGGGGCGTTTATCGTCGGTATCCTCTTGCAACGGCGTGAACATCAGCAGCAGATTCAAGCGCATGAAAAGCGGATCAGAATTCTCGGAACGGCGTTTGAAAATTCCAGAGAAGGGATCATGCTCTCAGATGAGAATAACAATATTCTCGAAGTCAATCAGGCTTTTATCAAAACCTTCGGCTATACCCACACCGAAGTGATCGGCAAAAATCCCAAAATGCTCTCCTCCGGACGGCACGATCCCTTTTTCTATGAGCAGATGTGGAAGGCGATTAACGAAGAAGGGCGCTGGAGCGGAGAGATCAAAAATCGGCGTAAAGACGGAACGGGGATCGTCCAATGGATGAGTATTTCCGTCGTCGACGACTATCAAAACGGGACTAAAAATTATCTTGCCGTGACGCTCGATATCAGCCAGCTTAAAGAGAGCGAAGAAAAGCTCTCGTATATGGCGTACCATGACCCCTTGACGGGTCTGGCAAATCGTACTAAACTGTTTGAACGAATCGATCAGTTTATTCAGCGTTCAAAACGTTCCCATGCGATAGGGGCATTGCTCTATCTCGATTTGGATCGGTTTAAAAATTTGAACGATTCCATGGGGCATACCGTAGGAGATCAGATTCTAGTCGAAGTAGCGGCACGTTTGAGTTCACGGGTTCGTTCTCATGATTTGATAGCACGTGTCGGCGGAGATGAATTCGTTCTGTGGCTGGAAGATTTGCAAAATACGGCGGAAGCCGAAATCGTCGCCGAAAAATTCCTGAACGTATTCAATGAACCTTTCATCGTCAATGCGCACGAGTACATGGTACAAGGAAGTATCGGAATCGCATTGTACCCGCAAGATGCCCGTCAGCGCGATTCTTTGCTTAAAAACGGCGATGCGGCGATGTACCGTGCAAAAGAAGACCCGAAACGTAAAATCGCATATTATCGTCTGCAGATGACACAGCAGGCGAAAACCTCTTTGCGACTGGAAAGCGAACTCTATCAAGCACTTAAGAATTATGAGTTCGAACTCTATTATCAGCCGAAAATCGATGCTATGAGCGGTGTGATCAAAGGGGCGGAAGCGTTGATACGATGGAACCATCCGACACGGGGACTCGTAATGCCGGGAGATTTTATCTCCTTTGCCGAGCAGACATCGCTGATTTCGCAAATGGGCGAGTATGTTTTGGAACAGGCTTTCGAGCAGTTGAAAATATGGCAGAGCCGATCGCAGAGCCGAATCAATGTGTCGGTCAATCTTTCCGGACGTCAGCTCAATGATGACGATATCGCCTCTTTGCTGGGGATTATCGGAAAATATACCGATTTGGCTCCGTTTATCACGATCGAATTGACCGAAACCTTTTTGATGCATCACGCCCAAAGCGCGGTGAGCATGCTGGAGAAGCTCAAAAACGCAGGTGTGATGCTCTCCATCGATGATTTCGGGACGGGATATTCGTCGTTGGGGTATTTGAAGCGATTTAAAGTGGACGAACTCAAAATCGACCGTTTATTGATTAACGATATCGAGACCGACCCGAATGACCGTATTATTGCCGATGCGGTGATCGCGATGGCGCATACGCTGGGGTTGAAAGTCGTTGCAGAAGGTGTGGAAACCGTTGTACAGGCGGAGATCCTTCGTGAAAGCGGCTGTGATCTGTTTCAGGGATTTTATTTTGACCGTCCGTTGAAAGCGGAGGTTTTTTACGAGCGTTATTTGGAAGGAAAAGTATGAGGCTTGACAGCTACTTGGTCGAAAAAGGGTTTGTAGAGAGCCGTAACAAAGCACAGCAGTTGATCAAAGATCACGCCGTTACGGTAGAGGGAAAAATCATCGATAAGGTCTCTTTTGACGTGGATGAAGGGATGTCGGTTGCAGTCGCGGATGCTCAAATGTATGTGAGCCGAGCGGCGATCAAGCTCAAGGGGTTCCTTCCCTTTACCGAATGGGATTTAAACGGATTGCGTGCATTGGATATCGGTTCGAGTACGGGAGGATTTACGCAGGTT
>NZ_CALDDG010000072.1 GCF_937936435.1 uncultured Sulfuricurvum sp.
AGATAAAGGAATGTGACTGGAGTTCAGACGTGTGCTCTTCCGATCTCCACCAGGACAAAATCCGGTTGATCCGGTGTTCGGACGTTAGAATAAAAAAGAGGAAAAAAGCGACGGAACCACCTATAAGCGTCATAAAAAACCGAAAACTGCTTCCGGCGAAAAACAGAAGAAATGCAAGGGTTAACGCCAATACGATAACCTGCCCCAAGTCGTTTTGCAAAAAAGCGATCAAAAACATAATTACGATGAAAACCGCCGCATACGGGAGAAACCGTTTAAACTCTTCGGTCACTCCGATATTGGCATGATGCCCCAGTTTCCGTGAAAAGCTCCATGCCAAAAAATAGACGAATCCTATTTTGAAAAACTCCACCGGAGCGAGTGAAAATCCGAACAACCGTATCCACCGTTTGGCTCCCCCTACTTCGCTGACCAGCGATGCCGGGAGAAACGGCATGACAAGCATTAGCACAATTCCGCCGAAAAAAAGGCCCAAACCCAGGCGATGCAGCCAGATATCGGGATTAAGCTGTGCCAATCCCCACATCAGCAAAATCGAAATAATACCCACGATCAACTCGCGCAGAACGAAGTGAAAGTCGTTGTATTCAAATAAGATAACGGTATATGCTGAAAGCGTATACGAACAAATAATTCCTATCGTAATCAATGCGGTTGTCAAAAGAAATAATTTTTTATCAGGCATTTTCGGGCTTATACTGTATAATTTGTAGAAGTATATCGTTCTTTGTACAAGAGTACGATAAAAGGGAATTGGAATATTAATTGCTTATTGATCCGTAAGCAAACGGATGAAAGGGGACTCAAATGGGAATCAATATCTCGCGTGCACACGATTTGATGCAAAGCGCACTCGACTATCGTGCCGCACGTCAGGATATGATCGCCGGTAATATCGCAAATGCCGACACTCCGTTTTATCGTCCCCGTGACATCCGTTTTGAAGATGTACTGGCACAAAAAAGTGCGACTATCTTTGCGGACAAATCGCAAACGCTTGAAATGACCCGTACCGACGGTGCCCATCTCAGCGGAGGAGATACCCAAAGCAGTACCAAAGCATCGACTTTCTTTCGGGACGGACACATGGCACGCAACGACGGCAACAGCGTTGATTTGGATGTCGAGACGACGGAAATGGCCAAAAACTCGACAATGTTCAACGCCATCACTGCCGCCCTCAAGAAAGATTCGGCTATTTTTAAAAGCGTCATCGACGCTTCCGGCAAAACGTCGTAAGGATTAAATCATGGCATTTTTAAACAGTTTTGACATCAGTGGATACGGATTATCGGCTCAACGCGTCCGCGTCAATACGATCAGTTCCAACATCGCCAATGCGCAGACCACCCGAACCGACGAAGGAGGGCCGTATCGCCGTCAGGAAGTCGTTTTTAAAGCCATCGATTTCAATAAAGCTTACAATCAGGCATTAGCACAGGATACCTCCGCATTGGGTTATAGCGATCCATTAAAAGAAGGACTCGAAGGGCTCAAACCCAATCCGGCGATTATGAGCGTCGTCGTCGATAAAATCACCCGCGACGATAAAGCGCCGAAGATGAAATACGATCCTTCCCATCCCGACGCGGATGCAAACGGATACGTTGCCTACCCTAATATTAATCCTGTCGTCGAAATGGCCGATTTAGTCGAAGCAACTCGTTCATACCAAGCGAACGTCGCAGCGTTTGAAAGTTCTAAAACCATGGCGACCAATGCCATATCAATTTTACAAGCCTAAGAAGGATAACCCGTTATGGCCGATATTCAATCGATAAAATCTCTCTCAACCGCCGATCTGCTTGGCAGCAAAAAAAGCGGAGCGGGTGAAACGGGAAAAACCGATTTTGCGGAAGAGCTTAAAAGTGCTTTGGGCAATGTCAATCAAATGCAGGTAGACGGTGAAAAAGCGATGAGCGATATCGCCACCGGATCGGTCAAAGACCTTCACCAAGCGGCGATTGCCATCGATAAAGCCGAAATCAGCATGAAGCTGATGCTGGAAGTACGAAATAAAGCGCTTAGTGCATACAAAGAAATCACTCGAACGCAAATGTGATTTAGCCTCTTCGTATGCGCCATTCCAATAAATCGAAAAAGATACTTGCCCTATTTCTCGTTCTGATGTCGGGATTTGCCATTTTCATAATGGTGATGTTCTATACCGCCGTACATCATCGCGACATCCCCTCTATCTACTCCGAAGAGAGTGCCAAAGCACAGCGTGGCTCCATCATAAGTGCCGACGGATACCACATCGCTACGACCCAAAAGCTGTATAAAGCGGTCGTCAATACCCGTAATATCGATCCCGGGAAAGAGGAACTTTTCATCCAGCTTTTCAGTATCTACAGCGGCATCGACCCTTCTGAAATACGCCAACGCCTCCATACCCGCAAAGGCTCGGTTACCCTCAGCTACCATATCAGCCAAAAAGAGGCGATGTATCTTAAAACACTTGCCTTCGAATTACGCCGTTTAGGAGTTTTTGTCGAGTATGAAACACCTGACGGCAACCGTATTTTGCAGGGTCTGAATGTCATCGAAAGCGGCGAAGCACGTGAGTACCCTTACGGCAAACTTCTTACACCGCTGCTCGGATACCCGCGTAAAATCGAAGAAGAAGGGTATACCCGTGTATACGGAATCAAGGGGTTGGAGAAGTTTTTTGACGAAGAGCTCAATCCTCAGCAAAATAAAACTCAAAAAGCGCTGCGCGACGTTAACGGCTATCTGATTCTCAATAAACAAAGCGACGTAAAACGCCAAATCAATGGTCTGACCGTTAAACTCAACATCCCGATTGCCCTTCAGGCACGCGTCGAAACCATCACCGACAAGATCAAAGAACAATTACAGGCCGATGAAATCATCGCAACCGTCATGGAGTCTAAAAGCGGAAAAATTATCGCACTGGCCAGCTCAAACCGCTTCGAACCCAACCATATCCGGCGGGAGGATTACCCTTCGCTCAATACCAATGCCATCGAATACAGCTATGAGCCGGGATCGGTTATCAAACCGATCATCTTTGCGATCATGCTCGACAAAGGGCTTATCAACCCCTACGATATGGTCAACGGGCACAACGGACGCTTCACAATGGGACGAAAAACAATTGTCGACGAACACCCCTTTAGCATGATCAGTGCCGAAGACGTCATTGTCCACTCTTCCAATATCGGGATCGCGCAACTCGCCCAAAAACTGAACGGCGTAGAGTACACCGAAGGGCTCAAACGATTCGGTTTCACCCATTTCAGCGGTATCGATCTGCCGTATGAAAAACGGGGGTCCGTCCCTTCATCGACGCAACTCAACAACTATCTGTACAAAGCGATCACCGCTTACGGATACGGGATGCGGGCAAACGCGATGCAGCTTGTCAAAGCGTTCAATGTCTTTAACAACGGCGGAAAACTGGTCAACCCGATGGTCGTCGAAGCTCTGAATGATGATAACGGACGGATTATCCCGATGCAGGTTCAAAGCCCGATACAGGTTATCTCCCCGGCAACGGCGGAACGGATGAAACAGATATTGATTAAAACCGTCAACGAAGGGACGGGAACCATCGCCAAAACCCCCGGCTTGGAAGTCGGCGGGAAAACCGGAACGGCACACATCGCGAAAAACGGCGGATACCTCAACAGTTATCACACGTCGTTTATCGGATTCGCCAATGACCACAAACACAAATATACGATCGGGATCACCGTCATTAACCCGAAAACCGTCTATTTCGCTTCGATCACAGCCGTTCCCGTTTTCAAAGGGATCGTCGATATGATGATCGAAGAAAAATATCTGACTCCCGATCCGGCAGCCGTAAGTGCCGCCGAAGAGGCTCCTACGCCGCCGCCACACCTTTAAGGGCTTTTTGGATCACTTTTGTCGCCTCTTTTTCGATCAGATAGTGTTTCTGGATTCCCCACACCTCGATCACCGCATCGGCTTTGACAAACCACTTGTGCTCCGGACGGAAGGTTCCGATTAGACGGGAACCGTTCTTCAACATTGTCGGATCGATTTTCAATACCAGAGGTACCGTCTTCGTCTCTCCCGATTCGATCAGGATCGGCTCTTTCTCGCTGGCCTTTACTTCTCCATGAGCCACTTCCTCTTTCTCATCACTTAAGCGATAGGTAAGGGAAACGATTTTGAGACCGCTGTGCCATTTATTGATCACTTTTAAATCCGTCCCGATACGGATTTCCCCCTTATCGACGGGAGCACCTAACAGTGCCAAAACACCGAACATCACATCGGCACCGCTATTTTCTAGCCGGACATTTCCGACCGGCTCGATCATGATGTCTTCTCCCATTTTCGGAGTACATCCTCCAAGCACTATCCCCGCAACGGCTGCCGCAATCCAAATGCGCATCTTACATCCACACGTTGTCAATGAGTCGGGTAGAGCCTACACGTGCCGCGACCAAAACGATCGTATCCCCGATCACCACATGCGAAAGGGATTCGAACCGTCGGTTGACGACCGCGGCATATTCTACCTCCAGCGGAGCCAAAATATCCATCATCGCTTTTTGGATCGGCACAACATCCAGTGTCCCCTGCATCACCATGTTTGTCGAGCACTTCAATGCGGCAGAGAGTTTAAGCGCCTCGGTACGCTCTTCCACGCTCAAATAGACATTGCGCGAGGAGAGGGCCAGCCCGTCTTTTTCCCGCACCGTCTCCATCGGTACGATCTCGACGCCCATAAACAGGTTTTCCACCATCTGGGTAATCAGTGCGAGCTGCTGCGCATCTTTTTTCCCGAAATAGGCACGTGTCGGACGTACCAGATTCAACAGTTTCATAACGACGGTCAGCACTCCGTCAAAATGGCCCGGACGTGACACTCCTTCTAGAATGTAGCCTCGTACATCCGGAGCTATAATCCGTACTTCATCGTCTCCGTACATAGCGCTCACATCGGGATAAAAAAGGATATCCACCCCGCTGAGCTCACAGATTTTAAAATCGGCCTCTTCACGGCGCGGGTATTTCGAGAGGTCTTCTCCCGGCAGGAACTGTGTCGGATTGACGAAGATCGATACGACAACTGTATCGTTATTGCCACGTGCGGCTTCTACCAAACTCCGATGCCCGATATGCAGTGCGCCCATCGTCGGGACGAATCCTACCGATCCGGTCTTCCCTTTCAGCGCGTCACGAAGTTCCGTTGCCGACCTTGCGATAATCATTGTTTTAGCCTCTTTAGAATATAATCGCAATTATAATAGACTTATTCATAATTAAATAACACTCCAGGAATAAATGCGTGGACCACTACGAATATACCGAATTACTGAAAACCCTGACCGTCAAGATGCAAAATGTCACCGACGTCGTCCGCCCCGATGAAATCAGCGCACGGTTGAGCGCGATTGAAGAGCTCGAAAACTCGGACGGGTTTTGGAATGACGCAGCGGCTGCGGGAGTTATTCAAAAAGAGAAGACTCAGCTAGAGCGCCGTCTTGCCAAATACTCTAAAACATTCAACGCTCTGGGCGACGCCGCCGATCTGTATGAAATGGCAAAAGACGAAGGAGACGATGAAACGGTAGATTCCCTTTTCGCAGACGCTCCAAAGCTTGAAAACCAGGTCAAATCGATGGAGATCGAAGTTCTCCTCAGCGGTGAACACGACAGTCTCAATGCGATTGTTACGATTCATCCGGGTGCCGGAGGGACAGAGTCCCAAGACTGGGCTTCCATGCTGCTACGTATGTATACCCGCTGGGCGGAACGCCATGATTTCACCGTAGAGATGCTCGACTATCAAGCGGGCGAAGAGGCGGGGATCAAAGACGCCGCCCTTTTGATCAAGGGGATCAATGTCTACGGCTACCTCAAAAATGAAAACGGTATCCACCGTCTGGTACGTATCAGTCCATACGATTCGGCGGCGAAACGCCATACCAGTTTCACCTCGGTCATGATCTCTCCGGAACTCGACGATGATATCGAGATCGAAATCGAAGACAAAGATATCCGTTTGGATACCTATCGCGCTTCCGGTGCGGGAGGACAACACGTCAATAAAACCGAATCAGCGATCCGTATCACCCATATCCCGACCGGTATCGTCGTACAATGCCAAAACGACCGTTCACAGCACAAGAACAAAGCGACCGCGTTTAAAATGTTAAAAAGCCGATTGTATGAGCTTGAAATGGAGAAAAAACAGGCTGCCGTCGATGGTATCGAGAAAAGTGAAAACGGATGGGGACATCAGATCCGCTCATACGTGTTGGCACCGTACCAACAGGTCAAAGACACCCGCTCGGGTATCCCTTACTCCAATATCAGCAATATTCTCGACGGGGATATCGATGAGATGATCGAAGGGGTTCTCATCGCTCTAAGCCGCAAGGACGGGGAATAATCACTCCCTTTTTTTCGATATCAGCCCATAGATTAAAAATCCGATTCCGGCGATGATAATAACGATGAGGGTATAGCGCAGGTGCTCTGCCTGCTTCTCCCGATACGCTTTCATGATAGGGCTTTCTTCCGCTTTTTTGGAAGGACTCACTGCCCCGCCGCTCATCCGCGCTTCCATCGCTTCCACTTTTTGGGCATAGGCCTCTTCTTCGCTCACAACCGGCGTTCCGGTATTATCCCAAAATACCATCCCCAATGCAATCAGTATCAACACAATCCCAAGCCCGATCGAAAGTCCTCGTTTATGTTTGTGTATCCATTCTTGCATTTTTTTCTCCCGTGCGCATTACAGCATTATTTTACGAAATTTATGGAAAAATCTCTCTTATGAACATAATTAAAGAGTGTGCATTACACGAACCTTGCGCCTATATCGACGGAAATTCCCAAAGCATTCATTATAAAATCATACAAGAGTGCTCTACGTCCGATTGCGAAGCCTTGATTCTACGCGGTTGGAGACGATTCGGATCGATGTATTTTCGCCCGATCTGTTCCGAGTGCAAAGCGTGCGAAAGTCTCAAAATCGATGTGCAGCATTATATTTTTAGCAAATCCGAACGTCGTGTCTTGCGTAAAAACAGCCATCTGACGACCATTGTACGCCACCCTACTCTGACACGGGAACATCTTAACCTCTTTGACCGTTACCACACCTACAAGCACCATACCCGCTCTTGGGACGCCCCTAAAGTCGATCCGAAAAACTATTACGCCTCTTTCGTTCAGGGGCATGGCGATTTCGGTTATGAAATCCTCTATTTCGAAAGGGAAAAACTGATCGCCGTCGATTTGGTCGACATATTAGAAGAGGGGATCAGTGCATTGTATTGCTACTATGATCCCGAATACAGTGCCCAATCCTTAGGGCGCTATACCTTGCTCGAACAAATCGCCCTTACGCAACGCTTAGGGCTCAAATGGGTCTATCTGGGCTATTACGTCGAACAATGCCAAAGTCTGGCGTATAAAGGGGGATATCGCCCTTCTTTGATCTTGCAGGGCAGACCCGAAGAGTACGAGCTTCCCCAATGGAGTTCTTTTCATGCAGACTGTCAGATTCAATAACACGGATATCATTCCGTCCAAGATCGTCTGTATCGGACGCAACTATGTCGAACATATCTACGAGCTTGGGAATGAAATCCCCGCTTCCATGGTCGTCTTCAACAAACCCAACTCTGCGATCACCGACACCCTCCATTTTATTACCCATGATACCCGATTCGAAGGGGAAATCTGTTTTCTAATTATGGACGGAGAGATCGCCGGAATCGGTTTCGGATTCGATTTGACCAAAGCACAATTGCAAAATCATCTTAAATCCAAAGGTCTGCCGTGGGAACGTGCCAAAGGATTTGACGGTTCGGCCGTTTTAAGCCCTTTCATCCCATTTAACGCGTCATT
Organism: uncultured Sulfuricurvum sp.; assembly: GCF_937936435.1. Lineage (GTDB taxonomy): Bacteria > Campylobacterota > Campylobacteria > Campylobacterales > Sulfurimonadaceae > Sulfuricurvum. The sequence continues at coordinate 7,885 of NZ_CALDDG010000072.1, forward strand.
GGAATCCTTACGGATGACGCTGCATATTAACGGTGTATTGACACAGGAAGCGACCTATGAGCTGATGATCTACAAACCGCTTCAAATCATCGAAGAGATCAAGACGTTCATGAGCTTCGAAGACGGGGATATCATCATGAGCGGAACACCTAAAGGGGTCAGTACTTATACTATTGGTGATACATTTATCGGACGGGTTTACAGTGACGATCGACTGTTGATAGAAAATTCGTGGATTGTTAAGTAAAAAGAAGAAAATCTCCCCGAAGGGAGAGAAGTAAGAAACTCTCTTAGCTGTTACGCTTTTTGATGATCTCTTCGGCAACGTTACGTGGAACTTCTTCGTAGTGATCGAATTCCATAGAGTAACTTGCACGTCCTTGTGTCGCTGAACGAAGGTCAGTTGAGTAACCGAACATTTCAGACAACGGTACGAATGCGTTAACGATTTTGTTACCTGAACGGTCACCCATGTTGTTAACTTGTCCGCGGCGGCGGTTAAGGTCACCGATAACGTCACCCATGAAGTTTTCAGGAACTTCAACTTCAACTTTCATCAACGGCTCAAGGATCGCCGGGCTTGCTTTACGTGCAGCCTCTTTGAATCCCATAGATGCAGCCAATTTAAACGCCATCTCAGAAGAGTCGACCTCATGGTATGAACCGTCGTACAATGCAACTTCGATATCTTCGATCGGATAACCGGCAAGAACACCTTTTTGCATTGCTTCTTGACACCCTTTTTCAACCGCAGGAATGTACTCTTTTGGAATAACCCCACCTTTGATCTCATTTTTAAAGGTGTAACCTGTACCCGCTTCACCCGGCTTAACACGGATGTAGATGTGACCGAATTGTCCGCGTCCACCTGATTGTTTCGCGTATTTGTACTCTTGGTTAACTTCGTTACGGATTGCTTCACGGTATGCAACTTGTGGAGCTCCCACTTCCGCTTCAACTTTAAATTCACGGAACATACGGTCAACAAGGATCTCAAGGTGAAGCTCACCCATACCCGAAATAATGGTTTGACCCGTTTCTTCATCGGTATGAACACGGAACGATGGATCTTCCGCAGCCAATTTACCGAGTGCGATACCCATTTTTTCTTGGTCCGCTTTGGTTTTCGGCTCAACCGCAACCGAAATAACCGGCTCAGGGAAGTGCATACGCTCCAAGATCACGCGATCTTTGTCATCACACAATGTATCTCCGGTAGTGGTGTCTTTAAGACCGACAACCGCACCGATTTCCCCTGCGTAAAGGGCTTTAATCTCTTCACGTTTATTCGCGTGCATTTTCAAAAGACGGCCGATACGCTCTTTTTTACCTTTGGTGGTATTGATCGCGTATGAACCTGACTCAAGAACACCACGGTACATACGTACGAATGTCAATTGTCCGACAAACGGGTCGGTCATAATTTTGAACGCCAAACCGGCAAACGGCTCATCGTCGGTAGAGTTTACTACAACTTCAACCTCTTCGTCTTCTTCTTTGGTACCACGGATTTGTGCTACTTCAAGCGGAGACGGGAGATACGCGACAACGGCGTCAAGAAGAGTTTGTACCCCTTTGTTTTTGAACGATGTTCCGCATACCATCGGGATGATTTCCATTTTCAAACAACCCGCTTTGATACCTCGAATAATCTCTTCGTTGGTGAGTTCACCCTCTTCGAAGAATTTTTCCATCAATGAATCGTCACCCTCAGCAGCCGCTTCCATCATTTTGGCACGGTACTCTTCGGCTTTGTCCATCAAATCGGCCGGAATCTCTTCCTCACGGTAGTTTGAACCCATTGCCGCATCATCATCCCATACGATCGCTTTCATTTTTACGAGGTCGATAACCCCTTTAAACGCATCTTCTTGTCCGATAGGAAGTTGAATAGGTACCGGATTCGCTTTCAAACGATCGGTAATTTGGCTCTCTACGTTGTAAAAATCGGCACCGATACGGTCCATTTTATTAACATAAACGATACGGGGTACACCGTAACGGTTTGCTTGACGCCATACGGTTTCCGATTGTGGTTGAACACCTCCAACCGCACAAAATACCGCTACGGCACCGTCAAGTACACGCATAGAACGCTCAACTTCGATGGTGAAGTCAACGTGACCCGGAGTATCAATAATATTGATCTGTTTTCCGGCCCATTCACACGTTGTCGCCGCCGATGTGATCGTAATACCGCGCTCTTGCTCTTGCTCCATCCAGTCCATGGTTGCAGCACCTTCGTGAACCTCACCGATTTTATGTGATACACCGGTGTAGAACAAAATACGTTCCGTTGTTGTCGTTTTACCCGCGTCGATGTGAGCGGCGATACCGATGTTTCTTACGTCTTCAAGTTTATGGGATCTTGCCATGATAATAGCCCTTAATAGAGTTTATAGTGGATTGGAAAATGATAACCCGAGAGGGTTATCAAAGGGTTACGATAATCTTACCAGCGATAGTGAGCGAACGCTTTATTCGCTTCAGCCATTTTGTAAGTATCTTCTTTCTTTTTGAACGCTGTACCTTTGTCGTTTGCAGCATCTGATAACTCATTTGCCAAACGCTCTGCCATAGTGCGCTCGTTACGTTTGCGTGCCGCATCGGTTAACCAGCGGATAGCAAGAGAAAGTTGGCGTACAGGACGAACTTCTACTGGAACTTGGTAGGTCGCTCCACCCACACGGCGGCTTTTTACTTCGATAACTGGTTTGATGTTCTCAATCGCAGCGTTGAATACTTCGATACCTGTTTTTTCACCACGTGAACCCATGATATCCAATGCACCGTACATGATTTTCTCAGCGGTACTTTTTTTACCGTCCCACATGATTTTATTGATGAATTTCGTCAATACTTTTGAACCATGAACCGGGTCAGGCATAATTTCGCGAACGGGCGCTTTTCTTCTTCTCATAATGTTTCCTTCAATGTTATTTCATTTACTCAAAATACGGTCATCAGAAACCGAATCTTGTCAGACTAGTTGATTATTTTTTAGCCTTAGCTTTTTTCGTTCCGTATTTAGAACGAGATACTTTACGGTCTTTAACACCCGCTGTATCGAGAGCACCACGTACGATATGGTATTTAACCCCCGGTAAGTCTTTTACACGACCACCACGAACAAGAACGATAGAGTGCTCTTGCAAGTTGTGACCCTCACCACCGATATAACTAATAACTTCAAACCCTGAAGTCAAACGAACTTTAGCAACTTTACGAAGCGCCGAGTTCGGTTTTTTAGGGGTTGTAGTATATACACGAGTACATACACCACGACGTTGTGGGCATGACACCAAAGCGGGTGATTTTGATTTTTTCACTACCGCTTGTCGCTCTTTACGAATAAGTTGGTTGATTGTTGGCACACAATCTCCTTTGTTGAATTGTTCCAGTAGAATATATAATCCGCTCATGACGAGGGGACTAATAAACGCGCAATGGTATCCAATTTTTGTTTAATTTGAGCTTATTTTAAGGAAGTTTTAATTGAAGATAAAAGGGGGAAATCGGTCTGCCTCCGCAGAGGTAGAACCGATTATTCGTTAAACATAATCGTTTGGTCTTTATAAATCCCGGTACCGACCGGAATCGTACGACCGATAATGACGTTCTCTTTAAGATCGGTCAAGTCGTCAATTTTCGCCGCTACTGCCGCTTCGGTCAAGACTTTTGTGGTATCTTGGAACGATGCCGCCGAGATGATCGAGTCTGCACTGACCGCTGCACGGGTGATACCGACAAGGTACGGCTCAGCGATTGCAGGTTCACCGCCGAGGCGGAGGATTTTTTCATTCTCGACTTTGAACTGCGCTTTAGAAACGATATCGCCCTCGATGAATTTCGTATCCCCTGAACGGAGGATTTTGATTTGGCGCAACATCTGAGTAAAGATAACTTCGATGTGTTTGTCCGCGATGCTAACCCCTTGACGGCGGTAAACTTGCTGAACTTCACTGACAAGATAGTTATACAATGCTTTGACACCCAAAATTCTCAAAATCTCGTGTGAGCTGATGATACCATCCGTCAAACGCTCACCGGCGTGAACGAACTCTCCCGGGTGAACCAGAACTGCCAATGCTTTATCGACAAAGTACTCTTTGACCATTCCATTCTCTGACGTAATTAAAATACGCTCTTTACCGCGCAACGGTTTACCGAAGCTGACAACCCCGTCGAGTTCTGCGATCAACGCTACTTCTTTCGGTTTACGTGCTTCGAAGAGTTCCGATACCCGTGGAAGACCCCCGGTGATATCGCGCGATTTTTGAAGCGCTTTCGGTGTACGTGCCAAGATATCGGCTACTTTTACTTCCGCCCGGTCTTGTGCGAAAATCGCTGTTTTCGGCTCAACCGAGTAACGGATGATCGATCCGTCGCTGGAAGCAAGGACGATCGCCGGTTTGAATTCCGGCGCAACGTATTCGTTGATCATCAAACGGGTTTTCCCAGTCAACTCGTCGAACTGTTCTGACGCAGTAACACCCGGGATAATGTCTTCAAATGTGATGACACCATCAGTTTCAGAGATGATCGGATTCGAATACGGATCCCACTCAGCGATAACAATCGACTCCTCTTTTTGAGGTTTTGCGATCAATGTATCCGCTTTTACCGCTTCATTGTCCGCTGTTTCGATGATCGAGCCGCGCGCAATATAGTGACGGATCGCTTCGCGCTCTTCGCTGTCGGCGACAACGGCGAACAACCCTTTCTCTTCAACGCTGTACCCTTTAGCCACTTCGTAATGGCGCTCAAGATAATCGCCTTTAAGGAGGTAATACTTGACTACCCCTTTCTCTTTAGCGTAAATTTTCTGCGTGATCGGTGCACCGTCTTTCACTTGAATCTCAGACGCATACGGGATACGGTTCGGAACGTTCCAACCGTCTTTAATCGTTTCGACGATCGACTCATCCGCTTTTACCGCAGTGCCATTTTCGTACGGAAGGTAGAATTTACCTTCGATTTTACCGCTGACACCGGCAAGTTCGTTCGGTTTTGCCACTTCGTTTTTACGGAGCGTATAGCGAACGGTTTGGCTTTCACCTTTAACGCTGACGATCACCTCGTCATGGATTGTTTGAATCTCAACGGTTCCGTTAAACGGAGCTTTGATTTTCGGTTCAACCAAAAGGATTGCCGCATTACGTCGATTTGCAACGATTTGTTTCCCCTCTTTTGAAAGGTAGGTTTTCATGTTGTAATAACGGATAAAACCTTCTTTTGTCGCAACAACCTGACGCTCTTCACGGGTACTTGATGCAGTTCCCCCGACGTGGAAGGTACGAAGTGTCAACTGTGTACCCGGTTCCCCGATCGATTGAGCCGCGATAATACCGACCGCTTCCCCTTTACGTACGATTCCGCCGCTGCCGAGGTTAACCCCGTAACAAAGGGCACAAATTCCCCCTTCGGATTTACACGTTGTCGGAGTACGGATTTGAACCGACTTGATTCCGGCTTCGACAATTTTCGATGCTTTGATCTCATCGATCAACGTCCCCTCAGAGTAAAGGATCTCATTCGTAATCGGATCAATCGCATCTTCTGCCAATACACGGCCGTAAATACGGTCTTCGAGTGGCTCGATCAATTCATTACCGACAGAAATATCGGTCAACTCGATCCCCTCATGGGTTCCGCAGTCGTGCTCAACGATTTTTACGTTTTGGGCAACGTCGACAAGTTTACGGGTCAAATAACCCGCATTCGCTGTTTTCAACGCGGTATCCGCAAGACCTTTACGGGCACCGTGGGTTGAAATAAAGTACTCAAGAACGTTCAAACCTTCTTTAAAGTTTGAGATAATCGGCGTTTCGATGATCGAACCGTCCGGTTTCGCCATAAGTCCCCGCATACCGGCAAGCTGACGAATTTGTGCCGCAGAACCCCGCGCTCCAGAATCCGCCATCATAAAGATCGAGTTAAACCCGTCTTTATCGCCTTGGATAAGCTCCATCATTCCGCCCGCAACGGTATTATTCGTATCGGTCCAGACGTCAATGATTTTGTTATAGCGTTCTTGTTCCGTCAAAAGACCCGCTTCAAATTGCTTTTGGATCTCTTTTACACGGTTTTTAGAAGCGACAATCAGACCCGCTTTTTCTTCCGGAATGATGATGTCGGCGATCGAGATCGATACACCTGATTTCGTCGCATATTTGAAACCGAGGTTTTTCAAATCATCCAAGAATCCAGCTGTTACTGCAATACCGCCGTGTTTGTTGACATAATCAACCAATGCTGAGATGTTTTTCTTTTTCATCACGACATTCCACAGTTCCGCCGGAACGAAAGACGGAAGAATCGATTGCAAAATAATACGCCCTGCGGTCGTATGAATCATACGCCCATCCACACGAGTACGCACTTTTGCATGCAAATCAAGGGCATTGTGTTCCAATGCGATCATGATCTCGTCAACATTGCTGAACAGTTTATTTGACCCTTTGACATCATTTTTTGCCAATGTCAGATAATAGATTCCCAAGACCATATCTTGCGAAGGGGTCGCAATCGCTTTACCCGATGCCGGAAGCAAGATGTTCATAGATGAGAGCATCAAAACTTTTGCTTCGGCAATCGCTTCAGCCGACAATGGAACGTGAACTGCCATTTGGTCACCGTCGAAGTCCGCATTGAACGCCGCACAAACGAGCGGATGCAATTGGATCGCTTTACCGTCGATCAGTTTCGGGTGAAACGCTTGGATCGAAAGTTTGTGAAGCGTCGGAGCACGGTTAAGCATAACCGGATACCCCTCAACGATTTCAGCAAGACATTCCCAAACTTCGTTGGTTTTTTCTTCGATCATTTTTTTCGCCGCTTTAACGGTCGTCGCGTACCCTTTATCTTCAAGTTTAGCGATCAAATGCGGTTTGAAAAGTTCCAATGCCATTTGTTTCGGCAATCCGCACTGATCCATTTGAAGGTTAGGTCCGACAACGATAACCGAACGTCCCGAGAAGTCAACACGTTTACCGAGAAGGTTTTGACGGAAACGCCCTTGCTTACCTTTGATGATCTCAGAGAGCGATTTCAACGGACGTTTGTTCGCCCCTTTAACCGCGTTTGCACGACGGCCGTTGTCGAACAACGCATCCACCGCTTCTTGCAACATACGTTTTTCGTTACGTACGATAATTTCCGGCGCTTCAAGTTCGATAAGACGTTTAAGACGTTGGTTACGGTTGATTACACGGCGATAGAGGTCATTGACATCCGATACCGCGAATTTTCCGCCGTCCAAGCTTACCAACGGGCGAAGTTCAGGAGGAAGAACCGGCAATGCGGTTAGCATCATCCACGCCGGATTGTTCCCTGAATTCAGGAACGACTCGATAACTTTCAAACGTTTGACGATCGTTTTACGTTTTGCTTCGGAGTTTGTCCCCGCTACTTCTTCTTTCAATGCAGAGAAAAGATCAACAAGGTCGAGTTCGTCAAGAAGATCACGAACCGCTTGTCCTCCCATTTCCGCAGAGAAACCGCTATCTCCGTAACGTTGTACCAATGTACGGTATTGCTCTTCATTCAATACGTCGTATTTCAAAACGGCAGAGGTTTGCTCACCATCGTAATACGCTTCGCCGCCGCTTTTAACGATGTATGCTTCGTAATACAATACGCGTTCAAGGTCTTTCATCTTCACACCGAGCAACGTACCGATACGGCTTGGAAGTGAACTGACATACCAGATATGCGCTACCGGAGTTACAAGATCGATATGTCCCATGCGGGTACGGCGAACTTTTGCAGAAGTGACTTCAACGCCACATTTCTCACAAATGACACCTTTATAGCGCATTTTTTTATATTTTCCGCACAAACATTCGTAATCGCGAACCGGTCCGAAAATTTTGGCACAAAACAACCCGTCACGTTCCGGTTTAAGGGTTCGGTAATTGATCGTTTCCGGCTTTTTGACTTCACCGTGACTCCATGAGAGAATTCTCTCCGGAGACGCAAGTCTAAATTGCAGTTGTTTAATATCCGTCGGGCGATTCTCTTCAGTTACGGCAACCGGTACTAATTTACTCATTGTCATCCACCTCGTCAAAAATCTCAATATCAAGCGCCAATGATTGGAGCTCTTTGGTTAATACAAACAGCGTTTCAGGGATACCTGATGCCGGTACGCTTTCACCTTTCGTAATCGCTTTATAGGCACGAACACGTCCGTCGACGTCATCCGATTTGATCGTCAACATCTCTTTAAGAACCGCAGAAGCACCGTATGCTTCCAATGCCCATACTTCCATCTCCCCGAAACGTTGTCCACCGAACAGCGCTTTACCACCAACCGGTTGTTGAGTAACGAGAGAGTATGGTCCGGTTGAACGGGCATGCACTTTTTCATCAACCAAGTGGTGAAGTTTAAGCATGTACATATACCCGACGTTGACACGTTCTTTCATTTTGTCTCCGGTTTTACCGTCGTACAATTCCATTTTACCGTCAGTGTCGAGTTTGGCCAATTCAAACAATTTGGCGAATTCAGCTTCGGTAACCCCTTCGAAGATCGGAGTCGCGAATTTAACCCCTTTTGACCAGTCTTGTGCATAACCGAGCAAGGTTTGATCGTCCATATCGCCAAGAAGTTTTGCAGCGTGCATCAAACCGGCAACATCGGCGAAAGAGATCATCTTAGTACGAAGTTCACCGATAAACTCTTTTTGTTTCGCTTCGAAAATATCTTGAATTTGGAACCCAAGTTCTTTACCGACCATACCAAGGTGCATTTCAAGGATTTGCCCGATGTTCATACGAGACGGGACCCCAAGCGGATTCAAACAAACGTCGACTGAACGTCCGTTTGCCATGTACGGCATGTCAACTTGAGGAACGATCGTGGAGACGATACCTTTGTTCCCGTGACGTCCCGCCATTTTATCCCCGACTTTGAGTTTACGTTTTGTCGCGATGTACACTTTTACGAATTTCACAACACCGTTTGGAAGAATGTCGTCTTTTTCCAAGATAGAGAGTTTCTCTTCGTGTTCGTCACGGAATTTTTTCTTCTCTTTTTGGAAGTGGTTCTTCGTTTGGTTGTATTTTTCTTGAATATCGTCGCTGAATGCTTTAACAACGTTATTCATCGCAAAACGGTTAACCTCTTTAAGGTCATCCGCTCTTACGTTTTCACCCGCTTTATATTCGTTTCCGTTGATGTTTACATCGCTAAGCAACGGATGTTTGGTCAACAACGATACGATGCGGAGCATCTCTTCTTTGTCGATCATCAAAAGACGGTCGTAATGTTCGCGTTCGAGTTCGTCACGTTCTTGTTTTTCAAGTTCAAGGGTGCGAGGATCTTTGTCGTATCCTTTTTTCGTGAATACTTTAACGTCGACGACGACCCCTTCCATACTCGGAGTACAATAAAGCGATTTGTTGACAACGTGACCCGCTTTTTCACCGAAGATGGCACGTAGCAAACGCTCTTCTGGAGTCGGTTTTACTTCGCCTTTCGGAGAAACTTTACCGACAAGGATCATCCCCCCTTTTACATACGTACCGATTTTTACGATACCGCTATCATCAAGGTGAGAGAGTTCTTCGTCACGAACGTTCGGAATGTCACGTGTGATCTCTTCAACACCGTGTTTAAGTTCACGTGCTTCCGCCTCTTTTTCATAGATATGGACCGAAGTAAACGCATCTTCGCGGATCATGCGCTCAGACATAACGATCGCATCCTCGAAGTTATATCCGTTCCACGGCATGAACGCCACAAGAGCATTGATACCCAGAGCCAATTCACCTTTGTCCATGTTCGGACCATCGGCGATGATTTGCCCTTTGCTTACCATTTGCCCTTGTTTGACGATCGGTTTTTGCAAGAACGTCGTGTTTTGGTTGGTACGAAGATTTTTTTGCAACGGATAATAGTCAATGAACGTTCCGTCTTCGTCTTCACCCATGATATAGACATGTTTTGAATCGACTTTTTCTACGATACCGCTGCGTTCCGCTTTAACACATTCCCATGAATCACGGGCAACGAGTTTCTCTACCCCGGTTCCGACCATCGGCGCTTCCGGCCGCAATAACGGAACGGCTTGACGTTGCATGTTCGATCCCATCAATGCACGGTTCGCGTCATCGTGTTCCAAGAACGGAATCAAGCTTGCCGCAACACCGACAACCATATGCGGAGTCAAGTCACGTAGTTCACACTCTTTCGGTGATTTAAGAATAATCTCGCCGTCTTGACGGATTTCAACCAAATCATCCAAGAAGTTACCGTTTTCATCCACACGGCTTGATGCCGCAGCGATGATTTTCCCTTCTTCCTGAGTTGCTGTCAAATATACGACTTCAGAGGTTACGACACCGTCTTTAACGACGTTGTAAGGAGCTTCGATAAACCCGTGTTCATTAACTTTAGAATAAGTTGCCAACGTATTGATCAAACCGATGTTTTGCCCCTCCGGAGTCTCAATCGGACAGATACGGCCGTAGTGAGTCGGGTGAACGTCACGCACTTCAAATCCGGCACGCTCTTTGACAAGACCACCTTCCCCGAGTGCCGATAGACGACGTTTATGGGTAACTTCCGACAACGGATTCGTTTGGTCCATAAATTGTGACAATTGTCCGCCGCTGAAGAACTCCATGATCGTACTTGTGATCATTTTTGAGTTGATCAAATCATGAGGCATCAATTCAGTAGTCGGTCCGCTCATCGTGCTGAGTTTGTCTTTAATCGCTTTTTGCATTTTGACAAGACCGTTATGAAGCTCATTGCCGAGCAACTCACCGATCGAACGGATACGACGATTACCGAGGTGGTCACGGTCGTCGATGTGACCTTGTCCGTTTTTAACTTTTACGACGTATTTAACCGTGTTGATGATATCTTCGTTGGTCAAAACAGTGACACATTCAGGAACGTTTAGCCCAAGCTTGTGATTCATTTTCATACGACCGACACGTGTCAAGTCATAACGCTCAGGATCGAAGAAAAGCTGATTAACAAATACTTTAGCCGCTTCTTTCGTAACCGGTTCGCCAGGACGCATTACTTTGTAAATACGGATGGCCGATAAATCGTTTTCGTCCTCGATCTCTTCGGTTTGTTTGAGAAGTTTGAGCGAATCGGCATCCGCGATGAATGCATTGATGATAGCGCTGTCATGCCCTTCTGCCAAGTCATTTGCAATTACAAATTCTTTAATGCCGGCTTCCGTCATTTTTTTCAACTTGGTTTCATCCATCTGCGTCATCGTGTCAAACATGATTTCACCGGTTGATGCATCGATAATCGGCTCTGCCAAATGACGTTCAATCAACGTTTCGACAGGGTACTGGATAGAGGTTACACCGTCTTGAATCAGTTTTTCCGCTTTTTTCGCCGACAAACGTTTGCCTGCCGCAACCAAAAGTTTCCCTTCGCTGTCAACGAGATCGTAACCCAGACGTCCGCCAAAGTGTTCCGGATCGAAATCCATCAAATATTTGTTGTTTTCGATACGAATTTTTTGCAACGGATAAAACATTTTCAAGATATCCTGTTTGCTGTATCCCAACGCACGGAACATAATGGTAACAGGAACTTTACGGCGTTTGTTGATACGCATGTAAAGGATATCTTTCGGATCATACTCAAAATAGAGCCATGAACCGCGGTCAGGGATAATCTGACCGGTAAAAATCATTTTGCTTCCGGCAGTCGTTGATTCCTCTTCTTTGAAGATAACCCCCGGTGAGCGGTGGAGCTGATTAACGACGACACGTTCGACACCGTTAATGACAAACGACGTACGATCGGTCATCAAAGGGATATCACGGATAAAAATTGTTTGTTCTTTAATATCTTTGACACCGGTTTTTTCTTTGGTGTTTTCGTCACGGTCCCAAATCATAAGACGTGTTTTCATACGGAGTGACACCGAATAAGTAAGGCCACGTTCCATACATTCGCGTACAGTATATTTTGGACGTCCTACTTCAGAACCCAAATATTCAAGAGAAAGACGGTTTTGTGAATCATGAATCGGGAATACAGACTGGAATACGCGTTCAATACCGCTTTTAGATCGATCTTTTTGATCCAGCATCAAAAAGGATTCATAAGAACTTTGTTGAAGTTGCAATAAATTCGGTACTTCAATTTGTTGGGGAGTTTTCGCGAAATCTACGCGTAAGCGGTTTCCGGAGTGAAGAGTGTTTAACATAGGCTACCTCAATCGAAGTTTTTGATCCCATAGGGATAAGTGCAAAGTCTATGACTCAAGCGTCCTTGAGTCCATAACGACGTATGGGCACTTTACGAAGAAGCTAAAATCCGCTTCGTAAAGTGCCCTGTGGGAGGTGGAGGCAAAAGCCTCCGATCAAAGTGATTATTTGATTTCGACGACAGCGCCCGCTTCTTCAAGCTCTTTTTTCGCTGCTTCAGCATCTTGTTTAGAGATACCTTCTTTAAGAGTTGTAGGTGCACCTTCAACCGCATCTTTAGCCTCTTTAAGACCAAGACCAGTCATCGCACGTACTACTTTAATAACGTTGATTTTTTTGTCACCACCGTCTTTCAAGATAACGTCGAATTCAGTTTTTTCTTCTTCAGCAGCGCCTGCAGCAGCTACAGCTCCACCAGCAACCGCTACCGGTTGAGCAGATACTCCGAATTTTTCTTCGAATTCTTTTACAAGCTCAGAAAGCTCAAGCACTGAAAGGTTTGAGATAAACTCAAGAACATCTTCTTTTGTTACAGCCATAGTATTCTCCTATTAGAATTTTGTTTTATTTATGCCGATAATCTTATCGACGGATTGAAACAGCCGCAATTACGCTGCAGTTTCTTCTTTTTTGCGTTTAAGCGCATCGAGTCCGATAGTAAAGTTGCGAACCGGTCCCATCCAAACGGATGCGAGCATTCCAAGCAACTCTTCGCGTCCCGGTAGGGTAGCGAATGCACGAACTTTATTCTCATCTGCTGGCGCACCTTCGATGTATGCTGTACGAATAACAAATTTATCATTCGCTTTAGCAAAATCAACCGCGGTTTTAGAAGCAGCGATTGCGTCTGTACCCCAAACAAAAATGTTAGTATCTTTAATTTCAATACCTGACATTTCAGCATTGTTAAGAGCGATAGTCGCAAGTGTATTTTTTACCACTTGAACTTTAGCATCTTTTGCCCGTGCAATTTTACGGAGTTCTTCGAGTTCGGATACTGCCAAACCACGATAGTCACACATAATAACTGCAGAAGAAGCTTTGAACTCTTCCGTTAGAGCATTAACAATCTCAGATTTTTGTGCTTTATTCATCATTTCTCCTTTCCAGACACAACTTCAAGCGGGGCGGAATGATTCCGATTAAGGCCAGGCCCCCTACTATCTTCAGTCCATAAGATAAAGCAGCCTTGAAGGCTGCGGTATTTATTGCTCGAAAAGAGCAAAATAGTCCGATTAACGGATATCCAAAAGTTCTTGTGTATCGAATTTAATCGCAGGGCTCATTGTCAACGACAATGCAGCATTTTTAATGTAGCGCCCTTTTGCTGTTGAAGGTTTTGCACGGTTGATCGCAGCAACGAAAGCTTTGATGTTTTCAGCGATTTTGTCACTCTCAAAGCTTACTTTACCGACACCGGCATGGATGTTACCTTTTTTATCAACACGGAAATTAACTTGTCCGCCTTTGACGTTGCTGACCGCTTTTGCGATGTCAGCTGTAACGGTTCCGGTTTTAGGATTCGGCATCATCCCTTTTGGCCCGAGGATACGTCCTACTTGACCGACAAGTCCCATACAATCAGGGGCTGCAACTACGATGTCAAACGGCATGTCGCCTGCTTTGATCATATCAACCAAATCTTCGGCACCGACGATGTCAGCACCTGCATTTTTCGCCTCGTCAACTTTCGCACCTTTAGCGAAAACAGCTACACGAACCACTTTACCCGTACCGTGGGGAAGCACTACCGCGCCACGGATCATTTGGTCGGCGTGACGAGGGTCAACACCAAGATTCAAAGCGATTTCAACTGTTTCGTCAAATTTCGCAGATTTTAGTTCTTTTACGAATACTGAAGCGTCTGCTACCGAGTAGCTTTTCGCCATATCAATCTTTTCGCTGAGTTGTTTATAACGTTTTCCAGCCATGTTAATTCTCCATAATATAGAATCTGCCGCAGAGTTTAGCCTCTTTGCGGTCGAAGAGTTGTGTAGATTTAGTCTACGATATCAACACCCATTGAACGGCATGATCCGGCGATTGTAGCAGCCGCTGCATCAACGTCGTCTGTATTCATATCTTGAATTTTTTGCTTAACGATTTCCATCAATTGAGCTTTAGTGATTTTACCCACTTTGTTTTTCATCGGATTATCAGTCCCTTTTTTAAGACCTGCCGCTTTCATGATGAGAGCAGAAGCCGGAGGCTGTTTCGTGATGAATGAGAACGTTTTATCCGCATATACCGTAATAACTACAGGGAGTTTAAAACCTGCCTTATCTTTAGTACGCTCGTTGAACGCCTTACAAAATTCCATAATATTTACACCGCGTTGACCAAGGGCAGGACCAACCGGAGGTGCCGGGTTAGCCGCACCGGCTTGAACTTGCAACTTGATGTAGCCCGTAATTTTCTTTGCCATTTGTGCTTCCTTTTTTTGAGATTAAATTATTTTTTCGACTTGCGTATATGAAATATCAACCGGGGTACTACGCCCGAAGATAGAAACATTGAGTTTCAACGTACCGTGTTCAAGATCGTATTCGTCTACCGTACCGGTAAAGTTGGCAAACGGTCCGTCAACAATACGGACCATCTCGCCGTTGTCAAAATAGACTTTCGGTTTCGGTGCGGAACGGTTCGTAACACGATCCAAAATAACCGCAATGTCATTATCACTGAGAGGAGTCGGTTTGTTCGACTCGCCGATGAATCCGGCAACTCTCGGAAGGGACTGAATACGGTGTTGTAGATCGATACTCAAATCCATGTTTGCGAAAACGTACCCAGAGTACAATGAACGCTCAGAGATTTTCTTCTTTCCGTTTTTAACTTCGATAACGTCTTCGGTCGGAACGATAACTTCCGTGATGACGTCTTCGAGGTGGTTTTCAGCAATGATATTTTCGATAGCCGCTTTTACGCTTCGCTCACTACCGGCATAAGTTTGAATCGAGTACCAACGATGTGCCATGTTTTTTCCTTAACTCAAAATTGCTGAAACGGTCGCTGACATGATGAAATCAACCAAAGCCAAAAACAATACAATAAACGTAACGACGGCTACGACAGCGATAAACGCTTGTTTAACTTGCGGTTTTGTCGGGAAAATGACTTTTGCAAGTTCCATTTTTGCATTGTGGATATAGTTATTCAGGCTGTTTTTCATTATGTATCCTTGGGACATTTCCAACGAATAAAGCTCAAAAGCATCATTAGTAGAAAATGGGTGGCACGCCAGGAGGGACTCGAACCCCCAACCATCGGATTTGGAATCCGGCGCTCTACCATTAGAGCTACTGACGTATTATAATCCCCGTAGGGGAAAACTTAAAGTTTTGCTTCTTTATGAACCGTATGTTCACGGCAAAATTTACAAAACTTGCGAACTGAAAATTTTTCAGTATGAGTTTTTTTGTTTTTAGTGGTGTGATAGTTACGACGAGTACACTTTTCACACGCTAAATGGATATTTTCACGCATGTTTTACCTTATTAATCCAACCGCGAGGGTTGGGGAAAATTATGCAAGGATTTTAGAAACAACCCCAGCACCGACAGTACGTCCACCTTCGCGGATAGCGAAGCGAGTACCTTCTTCCATAGCGATCGGGTGGATCAATTCAGCGATAATTTTTACGTTATCACCTGGCATAACCATCTCAGTACCTTCTTGCAAAGTGATCGCACCTGTTACGTCTGTTGTACGAACGTAGAATTGTGGGCGGTAACCGTTGAAGAATGGAGTATGACGTCCACCCTCTTCTTTGCTCAATACGTAAATCTCAGCCTCAAATTTTGTGTGAGGAGTGATTGATTTAGGTTTACAAAGAACTTGTCCACGCTCAACATCTTCTTTCTTAGTACCACGGAGAAGAAGACCACAGTTGTCACCCGCTTCACCCATTTCCATTTCTTTACGGAACATCTCAACACCGGTTACGGTAGTTGTTTGTGTATCACGGATACCTACGATCTCGATAGTTTCACCGATTTTGATTGTACCACGCTCGATACGACCAGTAACAACGGTACCACGACCAGAGATAGAGAAAACGTCCTCTACAGGCATCAAGAAATCTTTATCAGTTTCACGAACCGGCTCAGGGATATATTCGTCTACCGCAGCCATAAGCTTTTGGATTTTTGCTGACCACTCACCAAGAGTACCAGTTTTTGCTTCTTCAAGTGCACGAAGAGCTGAACCGGCTACGATTGGAGTATCGTCACCCGGGAAATCATAAGTATCAAGAAGTTCGCGGATTTCCATCTCAACGAGTTCAAGAAGTTCTTCATCATCAACCATATCTTCTTTGTTCATGAAAACAACGATGTACGGAACACCGACTTGTTTAGAAAGAAGGATGTGCTCACGAGTTTGTGGCATCGGGCCGTCTGCTGCAGAAACAACAAGAATCGCTCCGTCCATTTGTGCAGCACCGGTAATCATGTTTTTAACATAGTCGGCATGCCCAGGACAGTCTACGTGTGCATAGTGACGTTTATCTGTTTCGTACTCAACGTGTGAAGTAGCGATCGTAATACCGCGTTCGCGCTCTTCAGGAGCGTTATCGATTTGATCGTAATCCATCATCGCTGCACCGTTTGTTACTGCAAGTACCGCTGTGATAGCTGCAGTCAATGTAGTTTTACCGTGGTCAACGTGACCGATTGTACCGATGTTAACGTGTGGTTTATTACGCGTAAACTTTTCTTTTGCCATAGTGTCCTCCGACTGAATGTGTAAAATGAATTTGGAATTATACCAAAAAACAGCTGAAATAGCTTTCAAGCTTTCAAAAATATTACAAAATTATTACTGGAGCTCACGAGCGGATTTGAACCGCCGACCTCTTCCTTACCAAGGAAGTGCTCTACCCCTGAGCCACGTGAGCAAAAAACAATGATAAAAATGCATTTGGAAGCTTAAAAACTATTTTACGGTTTTAAGGTAATGATGAAGTAAATATTACGAATTGTACTTCAGCTCCCAGTGGAGCGGGAAACGAGACTCGAACTCGCGACATTCAGCTTGGAAGGCTGACGCTCTAGCCAACTGAGCTACTCCCGCA
>NZ_CALDDG010000073.1 GCF_937936435.1 uncultured Sulfuricurvum sp.
TTCCGAGCGAACCGTTCAACTATATTTCCCGCCCCCCTTCATTTATGCGACTGATGGGGATTCGATGGCTGATCCATGTTTTTTATCCCGATTTGATCGGCCCGATCAACCAGGAACAACAACGATTTGAAAAACTTTTCTTCCCTCTTTATCGGGAAAAATAATTTTTTAACTATCGTTATATCAATATTGATACCAATATAACGACATTCAAACCTAAGGAGTAAAAAATAAATGAACGTCACTAAAAATCAAAACCTTTCTATGAGCCTTTTTGCCGCATTGGCAATTTTGAAGGTATCGGTTCAGGCAGCAGATACGACAACCGCATCGAGTGATTTGGATACCATCAATGTTAAAGCCCCGGCTACAGTCGAACGCGACGATCTAAAACTGGACAGCGTTACCAACCTCTACCGTGTCGAATCAACCGCACAGTTCGGAACCCAGGTTCTAACACAAAAAGAGATCGAAGCCTATTCGCCGAAAGACTTTTTCGATTTGATGGATAAAGCGATCGGTATGGATTTGACCTATCAAGGGCGTAAAAGTCCCTATTTTCTAAACATGCGCGGCGGCGGAAGCATCACCTATATCATCGACGGAGCGATTTTACCCTCTACCAGTAACCGTATCCTGCAAAAATTGCCGATGACTGCGATCGAAGAGATTCAAATCATCCGCGGTTCTACCGCTCTTGCATTGGCCCCTTCGATCGGAATCGGTGCATCTAACAGCGGTTCGGGGCTTAATACCGGATTTATCATTATCCGAACCAAACAGCCTAAAAAAACCGAAGGTATCCTCACCGGATATATGGAAAAAGCGGTTTCTCAACCGAGTGCAAACGGCCAAAGCATCTATGCCGGAACCCGTTTAGGCTCAAGTGCATCGGGGCTGGAAGGGTATATCGGAGGGTTGGTATCGCGTTACGACCGTCCGAGCAAAGACGAATGGTTTGACGGAAGCGACGCCGAATCGGGGATGATCAGCGGCGGAATCAATATCGGGCGATTTTCTTTGAATATGATGGGATATAAAGACAGCGGACGTTTCGAGATGCAGCGAGGTGTAACGGTAACCGGTGCATTGGATAATTCCAAATGGTACTACGATCCGATCAAAACCGACATCTTCTCTGCTGATATGAGTATGCAGTGGAATGAAAATCAAACCACCCTTTTCTCGGCTTTTAAAACACAATACAAACAAACCGAAATTGCGCAAAACTTTGCCAATACTTCTTATAGTGAAAAGCACTATAAAGAAGATACGAAAGGGTATAGCCTTCGTCATAACGCCCGTTTCGGCGATACATTAATCCAACTGGGGGGACAGATCACAGGCAGTAAAGGATTTGGACCAAACCTCAGTAGTCCTTATAACCGTTTCAAAACCTCGGTTATGGGATGGTCTGCATCGGTTGAGCAAAAACTCTTCAACGGTGATGTCGTTTTGGACGGTGGCTATCGTAGAGATACCAAACATATCGATAATTCCAGTACTAATGTGACAAGAGACAATGCAAATAACGATGTTGATATGGCTCCGGCAACCGTCATAGCCCTCGGTGCTCTTTGGCATATCAACGACATCTTCACTCTTAACGGACGCTATTTTGACGGAAATGAGGGGACAAACGGCGATTTTGACCTCAAAACCCAAAGCGGCGATCCTCTCCATGCCGAAAGCCAAAAACGGATCGAAATCGCGCTTGAATCCAATATTACTCCGTATTTTAAACCGATGGTAACCTGGTTTAAAGTCGATATGAAAAACCAAAAGACGGCGACCAATGCAACCTATACCGGTCCAGACAATAATCTCTATTACTACTACACCGAATCGGATTCTCTCCGCGAAGGGGTCGAACTCGCGCTTAAAGGCGATTTCGGAAATACCGGCTACAGCCTCGGATGGACACGAATGACGACCAACGAAACCACCTCAGTCGGCACGACTACAGACAGTATCGGCGATTCCACTCCTGCCAACAGTATTACGGCTCTGATCTCCCATCGATGGGAGAATTACCGTGCCAATATCTCGGCAAAACGGGTGGACGGTTGGTCGACGTCCACCAGTGCCATGGGAACTGCATATGCAGATTTAGGAGACTATGTCCGCGTTGACGCCAATATCGAGGGAGATTTTAAATTCGATCAATACACCCTCACAGCAAAACTCTACGGACGTAATCTTGGTAATGAACAGTATGCGACCCGCTATACCACCGGTTATTACTACGACCGGGGACGTACTCTGGGTCTCGAACTCACGATGGCGTTTTGATCATGATACGCCGAATACTTTTAAGTGTCTTGCCGATGTTGATCCTCTCTTCTGCCTTATCCGCCCGAGAAATAACCGATATGCTCGGGCGTAAAGTGACGGTTCCCGAAACGCCGAAAAAAGTCTATGCCCCCTCACCATACGGGGCGTATGCCCTTTATGCGATGGACCCTACCCTGCTTGCGGGATGGATTTTTGAAATCGATCCCGCCAATTACCCTTACTTACATAAAAGCATGCAAACCCTCCCAGTGATCGGAAGGGTTTTCGGTGCCGGACAAAGCGCCAATCTCGAAGTACTGCTTGCGGCGCACCCTGATTTGATCCTGATGTGGTCTCATGTCAACGAATTTTCCGAAAAAGAGGCTCAAAAACTCCAGATACTTAACACTCCGTTCGTATATGCCGTCGATGAAAGCATCGAAGACTACACCGCCATATTCAAATTTTTAGGAAAAGCGCTGAACAAAGAAGCCCGCGGTAATCAGCTCTCCACCTATACGGAAAAAACGTTTACCGACGTACGCAACACTCTCGTCAAAATCCCAGCCGATCAACGGCCTAAAGTCTATTATGCCGAAGGTCTCGACGGTCTTTCGACCGAATGTGACGATTCGATCCACGTCCAGTTGCTTAAGCTCGCAGGAGACGTCGATGTTCACCGATGCCATACTTCGAACCACAAAGGTTTTGAAAAAATGTCGATGGAAACTATTCTGGGCTATAACCCCGATGTTATCCTGATTCAGGAAAAAATTTTTTACGACAAAATCTATTCACTCCCTATCTGGGCAAATGTCAATGCCGTCAAAAACAAACGGGTTTACCTGATCCCGAAAGCACCGTTCAACTGGTTTGACCGACCGCCGTCATTTATGCGGATCATGGGACTGAAATGGCTGATGAGCACTCTTTATCCTAAACAATATCCCATCGATATACGCAAAGAGACCCGGACCTTTTATCGCCTCTTTATGAACATCGATCTTAGCCAAAAACAACTCGACGAAGTTCTCCGTCCCAGCGGGGATTATCGTACAAAACCTATAGGAGCTACACCGTGAAAGGCGCAACAGACCCTCAAAGTTTCGATCATATCGTCAAAGAAATATTTGCACCCATTTATCCCGTCATTGCCGATCAAATCGTCCGACGTACAGAAATCACCGACGGACGCTGTCTCGACGCGGGATGCGGTACGGGAGCGCTCGGAATCGCTCTCGCGAATATCACCGATTTACATATCACGTTTTTCGACCAGTCCGAAGAGATGCTCGATATGGCATTTTTGTATGCCCAAAAAAACGGCTTGGACAAACGCTTTGAAACGCTCTGCGGAGATATTCACGCTGTCCCTTTGTTTGACGAAGAGTTCCATCTTGTTGTCAGTCGCGGCTCTTCCCCTTTTTGGAACGATTGGCGTAAGGCCTACAGCGAAATCCTCCGTATTCTCAAACCCGGGGGAATGGCTTATATCGGTGGAGGATTCGGAAATGCCGAGCTCAGAGACCGAATCATCAAAACGATGAATGAAAATAATCCCGACTGGCGCAATTCCTTTAAAGACCGGATAAAGCCCGAACGAGAGGCTCTCCCCGGGATTCTCTCATCACTGCGCCCTAGCCGTTTTGAAATTATCGATGATGAAAGCGGCTTTTGGGTCGTTATCACTAAATAAGGATATCTATGAAAGTCGGACTCTTTTGTCTTACCGAACATTTCGAGGGAGATGTGCATGAGAGCATTATGGAACAACTCCGTTTGGTAGAACTGGCCGATCAGCTCGGATTTGACGAAGCGTGGTTCGGAGAACACCATTTTAACGGTTTTAGCGTCATCCCGGATCCATGCGCGATGATCGCTTTTGCCGCGGCACGAACCGGCTGCATTCGGTTAGGTGCGGCCGGTTTTCTGGCTCCGTTTTACCATCCGATCCGCTTGGCCGAAAGCATTGCGGTGCTGGATCATCTAAGCTCCGGGCGGCTTAATGCCGGATTTGCAAAAGGAGGCTTTGCTCCCGATACCAAACATTTCCAACGCGACCCCGATAATCTCCGTAACGCGATGTTTGAAACGTCTGAAGCGGTCGATACCCTCCTCCACACTAAAACAAGTTCTTATGAAGGGGCTTTCGTCTCGTTTGAAAACGCTACGTTGCATCCCAAACCGTTTCAAAAAAATATTCCGTTTTACATTGCAACCTTTACCAACCCCGATACGATCCGTTTTGCGGCACGTCAGGGATACGGTTTGCTGATGTCTCAGGGTGCGAGTCTGGAGGAGTGTATCGAAGCCAGAAACCTTTACCGCTCCATTGCGGGAAAAGAGCCTGAAATCGTATTGATGCGGATCTTTTGCGTCTCTGAAAATAGGGAAGAAGCTTACCGCATCGCCCGTCCCGCCGTCGATCATTTCGTCAAATCGATGCGTGCGGCATCGTCGCAAATCCCTGCACCGAAATGGGATCGTGAACACTACGATGCCATTTTAAAAGAACGCGAAGCATTTTTCGACGGTCAGAAATTTTTCGACAACGCCATTATCGGAACATGGCAAGAGTGCCTCACCACCATCAAAACCATTCAAAAGGAGCTGCCTGACATTCATCTCGTATTAAAACCGTCCTCATCCGTTTCCAGTGAAAACCGGACGATGCTGACCTTGTTTAATTCCCTTATTCGACCTCATCTAACTTAAGGAGCCTTCATGAAGAAACACACACTTATCCTCTCGCTCGCCGCGTCGGCGGTTTTAGCGGATACTTTCAGTCTGGGACAGATCAACGTCCTTAATACCCCTATCGAAGAGAGCCCGTTTGAGGAAGCAATCACATCTGATACCATGGCAAAGAATAATTCCAAAAGCGTCGCCGATGCACTGGACAATATCAGCGGTATCAATGCCGATACCCAAGGAGGACGTGCCGAACAAACTCTCTATATCCGCGGATTTGATGCCAAACGTATCGGCGTATTCATCGACGGGATTCCGGTCTATGTTCCTTATGACGGCAATTTTGACTATGACCGTTTCCTCACGGCTGATATCGCCGAAATCGACGTATCCAAAGGATATTCATCCGTCTTGTACGGAGCCAATACAATGGGAGGTGTCGTCAACATCATCTCTAAAAAACCTACCAAAGCACTCGAAGGAGAGGTTAAAGCAGGAGTCGTATTCGACAGTGACGGTGCGTTGGCACGTCGTCAAACTTCTCTTAACATCGGAACGCGCCAAGACCACTTTTACGCCCAACTCGGCGCTTTATATACCGATCAGGACCATTATCGTCTAAGTGACGATTTCACCGCCACTGCCAGCCAACCAGAAGGGGATCGTCTCCGCTCGAAAAATGAAGATTACAAAATCAATTTCAAAACCGGTTATATCGCCGATGACGGCAGTGAAATCGCTATCGGATATTCAAGCCAAAACGGGCAAAAACAACAGCCTCCGACCACCGATACGACATTTAGCAAACAAAAATATTGGGATTGGCCATACTGGGACAAAGAGACGTTCTTCGTAAACGGCCAAAAAAATCTCGGTAACGGTTATATCAAGGCACTTGCTTACTATGATACATTCAAAAATGCCCTTAATTCTTATGCAAATTCATCATATACAACCTATAACACTTTTGGATCAACTTTTAAAAGTAAATATGACGATTACAGTTTCGGCGGACGTTTGGAATACGGCGTCGAGCTTGACAAACACTTTTTAACTGCCGCCGCAAATTATAAGAAAGATTCCCACGAGGGATACGACATCAGTAAAACGACTGATATCGCGACTCTCAGCGAACATTATGTCGACACAACTCTGACTTTCGGACTCGAAGACGTCTATACCCTCTCGTCTCAATGGCAAATTTTGGCGGGGCTCAGTTACGATCGACGCGAAGGGGACAAAATCTACGATACCAATACCGCTTATCTCGATATGCTCACACTGAAAACCCAAAGTTCGCTCAATCCTGAAGCCGCTGTCATCTTTTCACCGGATGCTACTACTAAGATCCGTGCCAGTGTCGCACAAAAAACCTATATGCCATCTATGAAAGACCGTTATTCTCGCAAATTCGGAACCTCGGTACCGAATGTCGATCTGGATAACGAAGTGGCAACGCACTACGAACTCAGTTTCCAAAAAAATATCGGTCAGTATAAAACACGGGTCAACGCTTTTTTTACCCGAGTTGAAGATGCGATTCAAAACGTTGTCTATGCACCGGATCCGGCTTACTTGCAAAATCAAAACGTCGGAACCTTTGATCACCGCGGGATTGAAACAGAACTTAGTTATAAATCCGACACTCTTGAAGCCGGTGGTAACTATACCTATATCTCTGTCAAAAACTGTGATAATAGCAGCATCAAAAGAATCGACGTACCGAAACATCAGATTTTTGCATTTGCTCAACAAGATATCGGATATAATGTAGCCCTCTACGGAGCGATGAAATTCCGAAAAGGGGCGTATGAACAAAAACTTGACAGCAGCTATGTTATCAATCCGACATTCACGACGTTCGATATCAAAGCTATTTATACCCCTACAGAAACAATTACGGCAGAAGTCGGTGTCAAAAACCTCACCGATAAACTTTATCAGTACGATATGGGATTCCCTCTTGCAGGACGCGAATTCTTTGCTAATATCGGTTATAAATTTTAGGAGTCGAGTATGGAATTTGGACTGATAATGATGTTTGACGACAGTGGAAACGACACGGCCTCCGTGTACCGCCACAGCCGTTTAACGGCAAGTCACGCACGTTCTGCCGGATTTTCGACACTATGGCTGACCGAACACCACGGCAACCCTACCCGGTTATGTCCTTCCATACCGCTTATGATGGGATATCTGGCGCACCACACCCCTATGACGCTCGGTGCCGCCACTATTTTACTCTCCCATTATTCATCACGTCATATCGCCGAGGAAATCGGCATGTTGACCCATATGTACCCAAACCGTTTCGCTTTCGGTTTTGCCAAGGGGGGCGGAAGCGAAGTGATGCTCCATGACAACGGCGATGAAAACCATGCACGACGTACGATGATCGATCGTCTCGGAGAAGTTCATACTTTTCTCCATGGATCGGCGAAACAGCCTCTCTATCCATCGGTGCAGACCCCACCGCCACTTTATATCGCTTCAAAAGAGCCCGAGTCGATCCGCTATGCCGCCCGCAACGGCATCGGTATTATGGCGGGGCATAAGTGGACACTGGAAGAGACGGCTGAAGTCGCCGCACTGTATCAAGAAGAACATCCTCTCCATCACGCACCCGATCTAATGCTATCGCGTTTTTTTCTCCTCGGTGAAACGCATAAAAGCGCTCTTTCCTCCGTAACGGATGCAATCGCCAAACGGCGCGAGAAAATGGAACCGCTTCGTGAAAGTCGTCATAACAACCAGTGGCGTGAAGGAGTCCTTGAGGAGGAAAGCCCTATCGGTGAACTTCAGGATATCGAAAAGCTCTTTCGACGCTATCGTGATATGGGAGTGACCCGGCTGGCACTCCGCCCGGCAACAGCCGATTCCGAAGCGACATTTAATTCGATACAGCACATCCGTCCACTGATACGCTCATACAGCAGACAGGTTAAAATTTAACCAATCCGGGAGAATCTCTTCTCCCCTATATTTTAGTATAATAAAGAATCACTCAAGGAAACCCTATGTTTTTAGAACCGATTGACTTTGCCCGAATGTACCGCGAACACAAAGCGGCTACCGACTTTAAAGGAAAAACCAGCAGTGACTGGGATGAAAAATCCCGTGATATGGCAGCTTCCGTCATCAACAGTCCGTATGTAAACGACTTTATTTCCCGTATGGAGATTACGGGAGATGAAGTCGTTTTGGATATCGGATGCGGTCCCGGCACCCTCGCTATCCCCCTTGCCAAACAGGTAAAAGAGGTGATTGCTATCGACTTTTCCGCTCAAATGCTTGCCGAACTCGAAGCCTATGCCGCACGTGAAGGGGTTACCAATATCAAAACCTACCACAGATCGGAAGAGCGTCGTGTAGGGAAAGAGTGTAGATCTCGGTGGT
>NZ_CALDDG010000074.1 GCF_937936435.1 uncultured Sulfuricurvum sp.
ACGGGTCACCATCGTCGATTCGATGTACTCACCCTCTTCTACTCCGAGACGTTCCATAATCGATTTGATCTTGTCCGAACCGAAAATACGGAGCAATGCATCTTCGAGGCTGAGATAGAACTGGCTCGTACCCGGATCCCCTTGACGTCCGGCACGCCCGCGGAGCTGATTATCGATACGGCGGTTTTCATGACGCTCGGTACCGATGATATACAATCCTCCCAGCGCTTTGATCTCGTCACTGACTTTGATATCGACACCGCGTCCGGCCATATTGGTCGCAATCGTGATCGCCCCTTTTTCGCCGGCATGCTTGATGATTTCCCCCTCTTGGGCATGGTTTTTCGCATTCAAAACCGTATGAGGAATTTTTTCGGCTTTAATCAGGGCATGAAGTTTTTCCGATTTTTCAATCGAGGCCGTACCGATCAAAATCGGCTGCCCTTTGGCATGCAGCTCTTTGATTTTTGCGATAACGGCAGCGAATTTTTCCCCTTCGGTTTTATAGATCAGATCGTTTAGATCCTGACGGATAACCGGAACATTGGTAGGGATTGAAATAACGTCGAGATTATAAATCTGGGCAAATTCGGTCGCTTCGGTCTGAGCCGTACCGGTCATCCCTCCGATTTTGTCGTACATACGGAAATAGTTTTGATAAGTGATATCGGCGAGGGTCTGCGTCTCTTCTTTGATGATGACCCCCTCTTTTGCTTCCAATGCCTGATGCAAGCCTTCGGAGTAACGGCGCCCTTCAGAAAGACGTCCGGTAAACTCATCGACGATAACGATTTGTCCGTCTTGGATGACGTAATCGACATCGATTTCGAAAATATAGTTCGCTTTCAATGCCTGATCGAGATGGTGTGAAAGAGCCGAGTTTTCGATGCTGTAAAGATTGTCGACGCCGAATAACTCTTCGGCGCGGGCAATCCCCTCTTCGGTTATCAAGATCAAACGGTCTTTCTCATCGACCGTGAAATGCTCCTCTTTGACCATTGCTTTGGCTACGGCATCTGCACGGGTATAGTTCTCCAAAGTACGATTCGTCGGTCCTGAAATAATCAAAGGGGTACGTGCTTCGTCGATCAAAATCGAATCGACTTCATCGACGATGACATACGAGTGTCCGCGCTGAACCATATGCTCTTTCGAATAGGTCATATTGTCGCGCAGAT
>NZ_CALDDG010000075.1 GCF_937936435.1 uncultured Sulfuricurvum sp.
TGTTTTCTAAAGACGGATCGTTCGATAAAACCGTGTACGCCGAAGCGCTCAAACAAAACCGCCTGACGATCAAAGAATATGAAGCCTCGATGAAAAAAGAGCTTTTGATTCAAAAAACGCTTTATCTTCTTGCATCCCGCGGAAACCTTCCGATAGAGACAAAAACGCTCGAAAGTGCATTAGGCGTCTCCGACAAAATCAGCTATAAACTTTTAACTCCGCAGGAAATTACGCTATCCGCCGATGAAGCCTCTGTAAAAGCATTTTGGGATAAACATCAAAAAGAGTTTAAAACCGAACCGGGATACAGTATCGAATACGCAACACAAGCACCCCTTGCTCTCTCCTATTCCGACAAAGAGGTCAACGATTATTATGATATGAACCGCCAGTCGATGAAAGATCCTTCCGGTAAGATTCTCCCTCTGAACGAAGCAAAAGCGATGATCGTTTCCGCATTAAACGACAAAGCGACCGAAAAAGAGGCCCTTCGTCTTTACATCGATTATAAAAAAGGTTCTTTGGACAGCGGCATCACACCTAAAAAAGTGACGTTCAGTGCATCCACTTCTCCGTTTGATCCGGAATTGACCAAAGAGATCGCAGGGCTCAGCGAACAAAAACCGTTTCTCAAACCGCGTAAAATCGAAAACGGCTACATCATCGTGAAACTTGAAAAAATCAATCCTTCCCGTGTCAAAACATTCGACGAAGCTAAAACGGAAGTTAGCTCACTCTACCTGAACGAAGCGAAAAAAACCAAACTTCAAGAGTTAGCCCAAAACAGCTATAAAACATTCAGCGGTACGGTGAGCGATTTTCTGACACGTTCAGAAGGTGCTAAATTGGCGGGTCTAAGTGGAACAGAGGCTTCAGAATTCCTCACAAAACTTTTTTCATCCAAACAAAAACAAGGTTTTATCACTTTAGAAAGCGGAAATGTTATTATGTATAACGTTTTGGAACAAAAGTTGCTTCAAAACAAAACATTAGCGGACGAAAACGCCGCTGCGAAGCTCAAAGGGGACTTATTGGACCAAGGATTGATCAAATCACTTGAGAGTAAGTACCCGGTTGAAATCTATGTAGAGGGGATTTGATTTGAAACGAACCGTTTTAGCCATTGATATCGGCTCGACTAAAGTTTGTGCGCTCATCGCGGAAATCGATGAGGATAACGGCGCGCAGATTATCGGAGCCGGAATCTCAAAAGCACAAGGGCTTCGCAAAGGGAGCATCACCAATATCGAGCTCGCATCCAAATCGATCAAAAGTGCCCTGAACGATGCAAAACGGGTTGCCGGAACCGAATTGCGCAGTGCAGTTGTCACAATCTCCGGTGCCTATACCAAGAGCCTCAATTCCAGCGGTATCGTTAATATCCCGAACAAAGAGATCACCCTCAACGAAATTCAGCGCGTGATGCACACTTCGCTTTACAATGCGAATATACCGAACGAATTTGAAGTACTTCACGCTCTACCGTATAACTTCAAAGTCGACGATCAGGACTTCATCGAAGATCCTCTCGGAATGAATGCCGCGCGGCTCGAAGTCGAAACCCATATCATCACTACCCAAAAATCAAATCTTAACAACCTGCGCAAAGCGGTCAAAGCGGCAGGTGTCGATGTAGAGAGCGTCGTCCTTAGCGGCTACGCATCCGCTATCGCTGTTTTGAATGCTGATGAAAAAGAACTCGGAGCCGCCGTCGTCGATATGGGAGGCAACACCAGCAATATCGTTATCCATGCAGGACATGCAATCCGTTATAACGATTTTTTAGGTGTCGGTTCAAACCACATAACCAACGACTTGTCGATGGCATTGCATACACCGCTGCACACAGCGGACAATGTCAAAATCACGTACGGTTCTCTCTACGCGCCGAGCAACGATTTGATCGAACTTCCGGTTATCGGAGATGAGAATTCGACCCATGAAGTCTCTCTCGAAGTGGTCCATAACGTTATCTATGCCCGTGTCGAAGAGACCTTGATGATTATTGCCCAATCCATCGAGAAAAGCGGTTTGAAAGAGCATATGGGCGCAGGGGTCGTACTCACAGGCGGATTTACCAAAATCGAGGGGCTCCGCGAGCTGGCAGTCGCTATTTTGGACAATATGCCGGTTCGCCTTGCCAAACCGACCGATGTCGGCGGATTGTTCGATACCCTCAGAGACCCTTCGTATTCAGGAGCGGTCGGCCTCATCAAATATATGGCCGGCGACTTTACCCCTTATGAGATAGACGTCAACCGACGTATGTGCCATAACGGTGAAGAGCCGGCAATGCATCCGCACCATCCGTCTCACGACGAATTGCCTAATTTTGAACCGTCTGCACCTCTATCTACTCCTGAACCAGCGGCAACCCCGCCGATCAAGGAAGAGAAGAAGGCAGAACCGACTAAGATGGTAAATATCGGGTCCAACAAGTCAGTTCAAAACGATCAACCAAACCCCCTTTCCAAGTTTTGGAATTGGGCAACTCAACTATTTTAAACACGTCAAGGAGCAAGCATGGAACCATTTTCAATTGAAGAATCAAAAACTCTTACGGGAGCCCGTATTGTAGCCGTTGGTGTCGGCGGCGGCGGCGGAAACATGATCGGCTATATGCTCAAAGAGCAAATCCCGGGAATCGAACTCATTATTGCAAATACCGATGCTCAGGTCTTGGAACAAGGAAGTGCCGCGACTAAAATCCAACTCGGTGCAAAATTGACCAAAGGGCTCGGCGCGGGTATGAAGCCGGAAGTGGGCAAAGAATCGGCGTTAGAGAGCTATGAAGATTTGGCACGCGCATTAGAAGGTGCGGATATCGTTTTCGTAGCTGCGGGGCTCGGCGGCGGTACTGGAACAGGTGCGGCACCGATCATCGCTAAAATCGCAAAAGAAGTGGGTGCATTGACAATTGCTGTCGTGACTAAACCGTTTTCATTCGAAGGGAAAAAACGTCTTAAATTGGCAGACGAAGGTCTCGAAGAGCTGAAAAAAGAGTCCGATTCTATCGTTGTTATCCCGAACGATAAACTCCTCTCTATCATCGATCCGAAACTCGGTATCAAAGAGAGCTTTAAAATCGTCGACAGCGTACTTGCCCGTGCCGTCAGCGGAACATCAGGCGTTATCCTCGCCAGCGGTGACAACGACATCAATCTCGACTTTGCCGACTTGCAAACCGTTATGAGCCATCGCGGACTTGCACTTATGGGTGTCGGTGAATATAAAGGTGACAATGCGGCATACGAAGCGATCAAAAATGCGATCGAATCTCCGCTGCTTGACAATATGTCGATCAACGGCGCTCTTGGCGTATTGGTTCATTTCAGCATGCACCCTGAATTTCCGTTTATGGAACTCTCTGCCGCTATGGATGTCGTTCATAACAGTGTCGACGACGGTGCGGACGTTATTTTCGGAACGACTACCGATGAAGATTTCCCGAAAGACTTCATCCGTATCACTCTCGTAGCAACCGGATTCGATAAAAAAGCGGCTCAAGGTATCAATAACGCCGAATTCGAAAATAAAGAGGTTGTTGCGGCAGCCGTTGCCAAACCTCGCGTCGTTGTCCGTCCCGCTATGGTAGCTAACGGCGATTACAGCGAAGACTTTTTGGATGTACCGACGTTTATGCGTCAGCAAAAAGACTAATCTTCTCTTTCCATGCTCTCTTTTGACACCCTCGTGAAGGCCAAAACGCTCCTTGGCCTCCATGACAAAGCAACCCTTCCCGAAATCAAATCCCGATACAAATCAATGATGCAGCAATGGCATCCCGACAAACATCCCGACGATCCCGAAACGGCACATGCGATGAGTACACAAATCAACGAAGCCTATGCGACGCTTCTGGAATACTGCGAAAAATACGAATACAATTTTGACGAAGCGTTTCTCAAAGAGCAAACGCTAACACCGCAAGAATGGTGGGCTAAAAAATTCGGCGGAAGGTAAGATTTAAAATTTACTAACGGAATATGTTAACTCAATGAAATGCGATCGGTCCTTCGGAACGGGCATGAATAAACTGCTGGACAACGGCATTCTGTGAGTTTTGAAACGACTCTTTGTCTCCTGCTTCGACAATCACACCGTCAAACAACATTGCGTAATTGTCTCCCGCTTTAAAGCTCTCGGCGATATCGTGGCTGATCAGTACCGACGTCATACCGATCTCGTCGCGTAATCGGCAGATCATCTGGGTAATGAAGTCGCTCGTAACCGGATCGAGTCCCGACGTCGGTTCATCATACAAAATCACTTCCGGTTCCAGCGCCAAGGTACGGGCGAGTCCGACACGTTTGCGCATCCCGCCGCTGAGTTCTTCGGGATAGAGCGATTTGAC
Source organism: uncultured Sulfuricurvum sp. (assembly GCF_937936435.1). GTDB lineage: Bacteria > Campylobacterota > Campylobacteria > Campylobacterales > Sulfurimonadaceae > Sulfuricurvum. Next base: position 4,355 of record NZ_CALDDG010000075.1, read on the forward strand.
GATTTCGGGTTTCAGTCCCACCATCGAGAGTTTTTCATCAATTTTGTATTCGAGTTCTTTCGGAGTCAATTTCTGATGCTCTTTCATCGGGAACGCGACATTTTCGCGGATGTTCATACTGTCGAATAACGCACCGTTTTGGAAGAGAAATCCTACCTTGGTACGAATCTGGCGTAACAGCGTGTCGTCTGCATCATCGACCCGAATGCCTCCGACCGTAATCGTTCCGCTGTCGGGTTTGAGCAAACCGACGACATGTTTGATAATCGTCGATTTCCCTCCTCCCGATACACCGAAAATGACCGTTGTTTTGCCCTTTTCGATCTCGAGGTTTACCCCTTTTAGGATTTGTCGGTTGCCGAAGCTTTTGGTGACGTTTTCGAATCGGATCATTTACTCACCGCCATCAGATACGCTCTTCGGAAGAATAAAACCAATAATGTGACCAAAAGGATTTTAAAATCGATTTCGCTCGCTTTATGCAGTGCCTCAAACGAATGATCCATCATTACCGCTTCTCCCTGAGACTGATACTCTAATATTTTCGGAGTATAAACCGCACAAAACAACAACAGCGTTCCGATCGATCCTATCGCACTGAGAATCGAAATCTTGTCGATCTGCATCACTTTGTAACGAGAAACCTCATACACTGCAATCACCGCGCTCATAAAATAACCCCAATAGGTGAAACGGCGGAAAATCTCTCCCATGATTTTTCCCTCTTCATAGCGTGAAAGGAGAGGGACGGTCAAATAAAGTTCCGAATGAAAAACGACGGCAGCAACAAAAACGCCTAATATGACAACGGCTCCCGCCGTCATCGCAATACTCAGCAAATAGGCAACATCGATCAGCGCTTTTTTATTCATCCGATATCCTTAACACAAATCCCCGGTCAAACGAGGCTAAATCTTTATAAAACTTCAGAGATTTTACCGCAAAGTTTCTAAGATAATCTTGGACTTTGTCCCGTTGGTCGTATCCCATTTCGCATACGAAAAGAGGGACAGAACGTCGCAGTACTTCATCCAGAAGCCGACGGATGATCTCATCCCCGATCTCTCCGCCGAACAGGGCATTTTGAGGCTCATACGAAAGATTGCTATCCAGCGGCGCATCGTGTGCGATATAAGGAGGGTTGGAGACCAATACGTCAACCCTCTCGTCTACGCAGGAGAGCAGATCCCCTTCTCTAAGTTCGATCCGATCTGTCAAACCGTACGATTCGATATTCCGCTTCGCCACGGCAAGAGCACGCGCAGAGATATCGACGGCGATCAACCGGGCATTGGGAAAGTGAAGAGCCAAAAGGATCGAAATAATTCCGCTTCCAACCCCCACTTCGACAATCGTCAGGGAGTCATCACGTTCAACAGAATCCAAAACCTCATCGATCAGATGTTCCGTCTCGGGACGAGGGATCAGGGCCCCTTCGTCAATATAAAAGTCGCGGCTGTAAAAACTGACGCGGTTTGTCAGATATTCCAACGGAACGTTACGGCTCCGTTTTTCGATCCACTCCAAAAGCTTCGGCTCATCGTCCTCGATCCAATCGTCGCTGTGGGTAATAAAATAGAGTTGGTCTTTTTGCAGATACGCCATCAGTAAAAGCTCCGCCTCCCGGCGGGGGAATTCGACGATTCCCTGAAGCTTTTGCGTAATATCGTCGTGAAGCTCTTTTAGTCGTTTGGACATGGATCGCCGTATCCTTCATCCGCGTCGACACGGATATCGTATCCCAGTGCGCGCAGACGATCGACGACCGGCGGGTGAGTCGTATGGAAAAATCGGTATACCGGATGGGAGAGTGGGAAGCTTTTATTTTCGCTAACCAGTTTTTTAAGTGCATTTACCAAATATTCGGCTCCGCCGAGTTCGGCACCGCTTTTATCGGCTTCATACTCGTTATGACGGCTTACCATCCCCATCAGCGGCATCATGACAAAACTCACCATCGGAAGAAGGAGGATAAAGAGCATTATTACGATATGGGGGCTTTGCGCTACGCCCATTTCCATATAAAGGCTTTCGGGAAGATTGCCGAAAAGGGCAAACATCCCAAACAGCATCGCTCCGACCATCGCGATATTTTTATACAAATCGCCATGAGCAAAATGGCCCAATTCATGTCCCAAAACGGCGATCAGTTCGGCCGCAGAGAGTTTTTGGATCAGGGTATCGAACAAAACGACCCGTTTGGTTTTTCCCAAACCGCCAAAATACGCATTGAGTCTCGCGTCGCGTTTGCTCGCATCGCTGATGAATACTCCGCTGCTCTCAAAACCGGTTTTCGCCATCAGTGCTTCGATCTGTTCACGCAGCTCTGCATTTTCGAGCGGTGTCACTTTGTCGAAGAAAAGGGCCCGTATGGTCGGGAAAAACATATTGAGAGCCACGACAACCGCAAAAATAAACGCAAAACTCCATAACCACCACTGTTCGCTGGAGCGGATAATCATCGCGACGATCCAGACGATCAGACTCGCGATAACGACCGTCAATACCGTACTGATCAACGTGTCTTTCACAAACTGTCCCGTCGAAGAGCGGTTAAACCCGTATTGCGCATCGATTTTAAACTTCGATATCCAGCTAAAAGGGAGCGTCACCAAGCCGTTGATAAGAATCATCCCCATCACGGCGGCAATCGTACGGAACGTTTCGCTTTGGGTGATCAGCGTGTTGTCGAGCCATGCGATCATTCCCCCCATCCATGCCAGAAAGAGGATATATTCGACCATCGCTTCTATCATCGAAAGTTTTTCTTTGGCAACGGCGTAATTTGCCGCATCACGGTACTGGACTTCGTCCATCAATACCGCCCCTTTGCACTTGACTTGATTGATGTAGCCGATTTGCATCACGCTGACATACATGCGTACAAGAATGTAAAGGGTATAAAGGCCGATAACGGTCGTAATCATAACGCTCCTTTAAAAAAGGAGAATTTTAGCATCATTTGAGCGGAACTTTACCGATCGAGTCATTGACAGGTAAGGAATCGTTCACCTCTCCATAATAGCTCTTGGCGGCAATAAAGATCGCCCCGATAATCAATCCGCTGATAATAACCGCCCAAACAATCCGTTTTTTTTGCCCTTTTAGGGTATTGTAGTCTTCAATGCCGTTCAATGTCGGTTCATTCGATTCCATAATATCATCCTCCGCAATGTAAATTTTCTGTTTGAATATTAGCCATCTTATCCTATATACGGTTAACGGATTGTCCCTAAAATGACGCTTTAAGTTTAAATATTGGTTTGTTTTTACGTCAGATCATCCGCGTTTTCAACGAATAGTTCAACGGGACGGTGATCCGAACGGTTTTAGGAGGTTTCGGAAAATATGCGGCGCTTTTTTGGATCAATGCGACGGCATCATCGTCCAAAATCTCATATCCGGAACTGCCGACGATACGAATCTCCTCGACCTCTCCGTTTTGTCTCAGCCGAAAACTAACTTTTACGTCCCCTTCTTGCTTTAACCGAACGGCATGAGAAGGATATTTGCGATTTTTGATCAAAATAGTGCGTATCGTGGAGAGGTGATCGTCCAAATACTGTTGTTGAATATCCTTTTGCTCTACGACAGGAAGTGGAGCAGGTGCAGCGCTTTGCGCGATTCTCTGAATCGGTTGTTCCGGTTTCGATACCTCTGCCTCCGCGTGCACCTCTTTTTGTTCCTCCGATACAGTGGAGAGAGGTTCTTTGTTTTCGATCGCTATCTCCCGGTGAAACTCCTTAGGTATTTGTTCTACGTGCGTCGGTTTTGATTTTTCGGCTACTATCCGGTATTGAGGAAGATTAGGTTGACCAAGTGTTTTCGGCACACTCTCCTGTATCGGTGTACTAAGCGATAATTCCAGAATAATCTCTTCTTCTTTCTCCTCCTTGAAAAACATGAAAAACAGTATCGCCCCTGCTGCTACGGCAGCATGCAAGGCTATCGAAAGTCCGAACGAACGAACGGTTTTCATGATTCCCTCTTCGTAATAATCGATATTTTTTCGATATGTCGGAGTTTGAGCTGATCGAGAATAAAAATAAAATCATCAAAGTAGGCTTTTTTGTCTCCCCGAACGCTAACCGTATCTTCGGCGTTGAGCATGCCGATTTTTTCCACAAGCGCTTTATGATCCAGCGCCTCTTGATTCCAATACAAAACCCCCTTGTCGTCTACGCTGATAACGACATCTCGCTTCGGTGTGTGCAGAGCGCTGGAAGCTTTCGGTAAATCCAGTTTGATCGCGCCCGATGCGACGAATGTCGATATAGTCAAAACGATCGCCAGCAATACCAATACGACATCGATGAGAGGGACGACGTTGATCCCCTCGCTTCGTTTAAGCGCGCGCATCTTCCCATGCTCCCATCAGTAAATCGACCTTGCGCAAGCACGCACTGTAGATCATCATAGACGGAATCGCTACCAGCAGCCCCAACGCCGTCGCTTTAAGCGCCAGTGAAAGTCCGATCACTACTGCCGAAGGTTCCATTCCCCCGCTTTGTCCGATCTCATAAAATACCACCATGATTCCCGCTACCGTTCCGAGCAATCCGACATAAGGTGCGTTCGATCCGATCACCGAAATAGCCGTAAGATTTCGCGTCAATGCCGCTTCTGCCTGATTTTTCGTCGAATAGTGTTCGATGCTGATTCTGCGATAGTAGAAATAGCGTTCGATTCCATACGCAATCGCGATAACGCTCATCAATCCTAAAATCCCCAATGTCGCATAATCGACCGCCAATTTTAATGCTTCCATATTCATCTCCTATGTTGTAGTATTATTTCGTCATCCCTACGCAGAATCGATTAGGTGTCTGCCCATGTTCGAAGCAGATTATGATAGATACTGGTCAGTTTCACCGTGTCTTCATCATCTCCAAGACGCTCTCGAAATGCGATAATCGACATGTCCAGATCAAACAGTATCCGCCGTTGATCGGTCAGGCGTATCATGCTCTCCAGCCATGTAAAACACGAAATCCGCGCCCCGCGTGTCACAGGCTCTACCCTATGCACGCTCGACGAAGGATAAAGAACCATGTCGCCTGCGGGAAGCTTGACGATTTGCGATCCAAACGTATCTTCAATCACCAATTCTCCCCCGTCGTACTCCTCCGGATCGGAGAAAAAGAGGGTAAAAGAGAGATCGCTTCGAACCCGCTTGCCTCCGCCTCTGAGTGTTCGAACTGCATTGTCGACATGATTTCCGAACGTGTTGAATTCCCCCGTATAACAGTTGAATAACGGCGGAAATATCTTTTTCGGCAATGCCGCCGTAAAAAAAAGGGCGTTGTTGCTCAACGCATCCAAAATGATCTGCTGTAAAGCGATCGCCGATTCCGAATCTTCGGGAAGCTGAAGATTGTTTTTTGCTTTTGCCGCCTGCGTACCGCTGGTGACATTGCCGTCCACCCACGTCGAAGCACTAAGCAATTCCCGACACTGCGCAACTTGTTCTTGGGTAAGAACGTTGGGTATATGGAGTAACATCCGTTTTCCTTTGCCTAAGTTTTGAAGCCAAAACATCTTCTCTGTTCTGGCTTCAAAACTCCCGGGCGGGAGATTGAATTTAAAAGAATTTGTAATCCAGCGTGATCTGAGCCGTTCTGCCCGTCGCCGGAACGACAAAGCCTCCGTTGATGTATGCCGCGTCATAATAGGTTTTATCCAATAGATTTTTGACATTCAGCTGTATCGAATACGTTTTTTGGGTATAAGCGATCATCCCGTCATAGCGGATATAACTCGGTGCGATATTCGGATTGAACGTTGTAGCCGTACCATAGCTGTAAACAGCCCGTTCACCTTTTCCTTCCATGCCTCCGCCGACTTTCCAACCTCCGCCGAGTTTATAGGTCGTCCAGAGATTAAACGTATAATCCGTCGAGTTCGGCGGACGTTCCCCCTCATAAACGGTACTTTTTCCCGGAGCGACTTCATCGACTTCGGGGTCCATCAATGCGACACCCGCAAAAATATCCCAGTTTTCGCTCAAGCGCCCCGCCGCTTCAAGCTCGATTCCGTCCGTGTGGCGTTTTTTACTCAAAATAGGATTGCTTGAAGCACTGCTGACATCGGTATTGCGTTCCCACTCTTTGATCGTACGGTAAATGGAAGTCCGCAACGACAAATCTCCTTCGAACAATTCCCATTTTGCTCCCAATTCATAAGTCTCGCTCCGTTCGGGATCGTATGCGTTGGAAAACGAGTACAGATCTCCCGTCGTATTAAACGAATTGTTCCAAGCAAGATAATAGTGCTGATTTGAGCTCGGTTGATACGATAATCCGGCACGGTAACTCATCTCGTTGAAATGAAGTTCTCCCGTTTTTGCCATATCCGATCCGAAGTAATCCATACTGAGCCAGTCTTTACGAAAACCTGCCATCACTTTCCAATTCGGAACCACTTCGACGACATCTTGTGCATACAAGGCCAAAGTACGCCCTTTATATCCGCCGCTGAGATTGCGTTCGGTATTTCCATAGACTGCTTTATAAGCAGCCGGTAAAGTTGAACCCGACTCTGCCGTCGTCGGCATAGATGCCGCCCATCGTGTCCCCGACGTAGAATACTGATACCAGATTCCGTTGCTTCCGAGTGCTCTGTCCCCGTTAGCAGGAGCAACCGGAAGACCGTTTGACGCACTATCGGCCAGTGCTATATTCGGATAGTACGATGAAAGACCGTCATGCCCCCACCGTTTTTGTTCCTCGCGCAAATATTCCGTTCCGACCAGCGCCTCGTGTTTGAGCCCCAGAGCCTCGAATTTGGTCGTAAAATCGTTTTGCCACGTATCGGTTCTCTCTTTCGCACCGTTTCCTTTCGTTCCCCGCGTGATCGTATCGTCCGGGCCGCTCGAAGTATCATACCCTCCCGGTGCGGTTGCCCAGTTATCCCGCAAATAATCGGCATGACGAATCACGGAGCGTAATTTTGTATCCGGCGAAAACTTATGGGTATAGGTTGCCGTCGTGATATTGACGCGGTTATCCTCGAAATCGTCCGTGAATCCGTAATAGACTTCGTTTCCGACATCGGCCGGACGCTGCGTCGCCCGATCAAACGGAACTCCGTAGTCGGGAGTAATATGGGTTTTCAAGTAAAAATGCGAAAGACTGAATTCATTATCGGTATTCAAACCGAACGTAATGGTAGGGGCCACACCGTAAGATTCGTTATACACGTCATTTCGCGTACTTCCCGAATCCATCCCCATAGCGTTAAGACGAAATGCCGTCGTATCGTTGAGCATTACATTGATATCGGTAGATATCCGTTTATACTCATCCGTACCGACAGTCATCGATAAGGTTCCAAAGTTTTCCGCTTCGGCATCTTTGCTTACTTGGTTGATGACACCGCCCGCCTGACCGCGCCCGAACAGCATGGCCGCTCCTCCGCGCAAAACATCAATCGATTCAAGATTGAAGGTATCACGGTTATACTGAGCGACATCGCGTATCCCGTCGAGATACAAATCTCCGAACGTATAAAACCCGCGAAGATTCATGTTGTCACCGATACGTCCCCCTTCCGCAGCATTAAAGGTTAATCCTGAAACATTACTCAACGCCTCTTTTAGGGTAAACTCCGATTTATCATGCAAAAGTTCTTTGGTGACAACCGTAATCGCCTGAGGGACATCATGGGCCAACTGTCCGGTTTTGGCTGTTTTAGAAATACCCGGCTGATAACGGGGCAATTCAATCTCGATATTTTCAGAAATATCGATCGCTTTGATCGTGGCATTCGAATCAGCGGAATCCGCCAACAATGAACTCGCACTCATACTCAACAGCATCGCGCCGATAGGAAGCGTACGTGATTTTAAAAAACGACTGTGATAGGCCATAGGCACTCCTTAAGTTTTGGAAGTGGCTGGCTACAGGCGTGTCGCGTTGGCTGGCTATTAAATATAAATGATAATTAATTTCATTTATGGAAGCATAGCGTTATTTATCGCTTTGTGTCAATAGTGATAAGCATTATTAAATAAGCAAGTTTTAGAGTTTAAGCTAGGGTTAATGAGATAGCGCTGGAAGCTACCCTTTCGGGTAGACTACCATTTTCCTTCGAGTTTCAGGAGAATCTGAGGTTGCGATTTCTCTTTATCAATTTGCGTTTGAGTCAAAACACCTGATGTATCGTACTGTTTGGAGGTGGTCGTAATCGTAGCCGAAGTGATATTTTTCAGATTAAGACCCAATTTGAAAGTCGAATCAAGCCGTTTTTTGGCATACAAATCCAGAGTACCGTACCCCTGCTGCGATTCGGAAAATCCGTTTTCATCGATCGGATCGTCATATCCTCCGACATATCGGTATGCCGCGCCGTAGGTCAAACGATAGCTCTGAAGGGTATGATCGATACCGATATTATAAAGATAGTCGCTCGTTTGCTTGATCGGACGTTTCATCCCGGTAGCCGAATTCCGCAGAGAAGAGTCTTGGATCGTCGCATTGGCAAATACGCCAAGCCCGCTCACAAGAACGTCCAGAGATTTTTTCAGTTCCAGCTCCATCCCCCAGAGTTTTCCGTTTCCGACATTTTCAGGACGCTGGATATATCGGCTGCTGAGAGTATCGAAAAAAGTATACTTTTCAATCTTGTCTTGTATGTCACGATAAAACCCGCCGATACTCACAATGCCTTTGTCTTCGAAATAATGCTCCGCTCGTACTTCATAACTGAGTGCCTTCTCTTCTCTCAGATTCGGATTCCCCGTTTTATCCGGATGATGAAGGTCGTTTTGATCGAGTGAGCTGTCGGTACTGGAAGAGAGTTCGTCAAAACGGGGAAGTTTGACCGTCTTGGCTACGCTTGCTCTGAGATTGTCTTGCGGAGTCAGTTTATAGAGCAAATGCAATGACGGGGCCAAATATTCGATGTTGGAACTGCCTCTGTAGTCACGGTGGACACTCTCATACCTCAACCCCGGAGTTACGACGACGTTTTCGCCGAACCCGATTTCATCCTGAGCATAAAGCGCACCGCGATCTTCGCGTATCGAATCGCTGTCCAGCGGGTCTGTCGTGTCCGTACCGTTCAACGTTCTGCGAACACTGTCCTCTTGGGTGAAACGACGCAGATTGGTTCCCACTTTGATAAAATGGTCTCCCGCGGCCACCGAATAACTCCCGTCCGCTCCGAACACCCGAAACGTACTCTCATCATCCTGTGTCGTTATCTTCGATGTCGGCAGAGTCTGAACCGATTCGCTCTCGCCGTCATCATCGCCTTGATGAAATTTCAGTTTCCATTCGATCAGTTCGGTGCCTGAGAGATGATGCTGCCCCCCTATCTTCGTCCGCAAAATCATCCCGTTTGATTTATCCGTATTATGAATCAGCGTGTTCACACTGCTTGAACCATCCGTATAACCCGTCTTTTGGGTTTTATTTTGGGAATTATTCAGCATCATTAAGCCGTCAAAGGTATACTTGTCTTTCGATGAAGGGGTATAGATCAGCTTTGTCGTCAGATTGAGCGACTGATCGCGAAATTCATCGTTTTGGAATTGGTCGCTGTAGGTCAGAGGCTCATCGATACGGATTGACGAGGTGTCCGATTTTCGGTTATCGGAAATCGTGGCATTAACAAGATACGACACGGCACCCGTTTTTCCTTCGTGCTGTGCGAAAAGGGTACTCATCGGAACGTCGTCGTACAATCCGAATGTCAGTTTAGCGCTGCTGGCACCTTGCGATTTGGGTTTTTTCAAAACGATATTGACTATCCCGCCCATCGCTTCGGCAGTGTACTCTGCCGAACCGTTGGTCATCACTTCGACCCGTTCGATCATGTCGGGAGATATTTGTTCCAGCGGACTGACACGGCGTTTGGAACTGGTGGAGACCTCTTCGCCGTCAATCAGAACTTTCGTATACCCTTTTCCCGGTTCTCCCTTCTTTTTTCCATCCGAAATCGTAACTCCCGGGGTTCGTTTGAGGATTTCGAGTGCATTGAGATCTCCGTAACGGGTCAACTCTTCGCCGCTGATTATTTTTTTGGCGATGGAGTTTTCCTGGCGCTCTTCCATCACATTGGCGTGATCTTCGACCTGAATCTTTTCGAGGACGACTGCCTCTTGGGCCGACAGATGTGAGGCACTCAACGCTGACAAAACAAACAATGGGATAATCGGAGGGTATTTCAAGATCTATCCTAAATACTATATAGGTATGTAAACGAACGATATTTTATCCTACCGAAAAATAAAATCCTTTTCGGTTAACATCTCGTTAATGTAATCATAAAACTATCGGATTACAATAGGATTATCACAACTCCTGAAAGGAGCTACCATGAAAGAGTTATGCAAACTCAAAAAAGGGGACGTTTCATCCAATTTAAAATCGATTATCGCCCTCACCGAGAAACCGAAGTTCATCTGCACCAAATGTGCCCGTGTCGCAAACGAAAAAAAATATCTGTGCGAACCGACAAAAATGAAATAAACACCCAAACGGTTAAAACTCAATTAACAGATGTTGCCAAGATGTTACCGAAAGTAGATTACAATCGAAGCATGAAAATACAACAGCCCTTTTTGATTGCCGGGATTATCCCCCTACTCGTTTTGAGTCTGCAAGCAGACGATCTCTCATTGCTAAGTCCTGAAAAGCGTTCCCTGCTCTATCATGAACAAGAACGGATTGATGCCGAACACCAAAAACTCCGCTATAACTGGCTCTCTCCGATCAACCTGAGCGGAAGCTACAGCCGTGACAAAAGCGCGCAGGAAAACAGCGCTACCAGTACAACCGAAAGTTTGAGCGCATCCATAGCTCAGGATCTGTTCCGATCAGGGGGAATTACCTACCAAATCGCCTATGCCGATACCAAAAAACAAAGTGAAAACGATTCGTATAATCTTACCGTCTCCGATTTGAATCTTCAGCTGTTTACCGCTCTGCTCTCCTATCAGAAAAACCGTTACGAGCTGGAACAAAGCCAAAAAAAACTGGATAACTACGATATCGAGATTTTTATCAAGCGCCAGTTATACGATGCCGGAAAAGCCGATATTACCGAACTCAACAATGCATTAATGGATAAAAGTGCCGAACTGAAAACCTATGCGTCTCTTCGATACTCTATCGCGGAACAGCGTTATGCGATTGCAAAACTCAGCGACATCGATCCCGATCATTTCTCGCTGCCGACGTTTGAACTGATCCGAGAAGAGGATTATCTCAAAAATCGCCTCGATTTGCGCTATGCCCGTTCCCAAAGCGATATGTACGATAATCTCTACGGAGTGACCAAAAGCGGCTATTTTCCGACACTGACACTCAACGCCAGCACCGGATACCACTACTACGATTCCCAATCATCGCTGGGAAAATACGACGGGTACGCCTACAGTACCGGCCTTGCACTTACACTGCCGCTCACCTACAACGCCTCCGCTACGATCCAGGAAGCCAAAGCAACCTATCTTAAACAGGTTGCCGATACCGCAGACAAAGAGCGAGACTCCAAAGCCTCGTACGGGCAATCGCTGGCACTTATCGACAGTTATCGCGAATACATCGAGATTACAACCAAAAATCTCTCTTTGTACGATGAACTGATCACCGTTACCAAAGCCGGAGTCGATACCGGCTATAAAACCGGATACGATCTTTTGACGCTCCAAAATACCAAGGCGATCGAAGAGTATACGATCAAGATCAACGAACTCAATATCCAGCTGGAACTCGCCAAACTCTATTTTGCCATTAACACCGCCAAGGAAACGTTATGACCCCCACCTCAGAATCTATCGAAACGACTCTCGGACTCCATCAAAAGCCGGGACGTTCACGCTTAAAATACCTCATCATCGGTACCATAGTCATTGCAATAGCAGTCGCAGGGGCATGGTATTGGTTCAAACACCGCACAAATGACGCCATCCTCTACACAAGCGCCCCCGTAGAGATCAAAACCCTCATATCGAGCGTATCGGCCACCGGGAATCTCGAACCGACAAATACCGTCGATGTCGGTATCGAAGTCTCCGGAACCATCAACGAAGTATTGGTCGATTACAACAGTCAGGTCAAAGTGGGTCAAATCATGGCCCGTCTGGATACGACCAAACTGGCTTCCAACGTCGCCAGTTCCCAAGCTTCCCTCTCCAAATACAACGCGAACGCTGCCGAGATCAAAGCCACCCTCGTCAATGCCCAGAACGAATGGGAACGGGTTCATAAAATGTATCAGGCAACCAACGGCAACTACCCTTCCAAAAAAGATATGGACGACGCCTATACCGCCGTCGAAAAGGCCAAAGCGCAGCTCAATGCCGCTTCCGCCCAAATCGCACAAGCCTCTGCAGAGCTAAAAGCCAATGAAAACGATATGCGCAAAGCGATCGTCGTCTCTCCGATCAACGGTATTGTCCTCCAACGCAAAGTTGAACCGGGACAAACTGTTGCGGCAACGATGACAACCCCTGTGTTATTCACGATGGCGGAAGATTTGACCAAGATGAAAGCGATCGTCAGTGTCGATGAAGCCGATATCGGTGAAGTAAAAGAGGGACAAAAAGCCCTCTTCAGCGTCGATGCCTATCCGAATAAAAAATTCAACGGAACCATTACCCAGCTGCGCCTTAACTCCGAAACCGTCAACGGCGTCGTCACGTACGATGCCGTCGTGGAAGTGGACAACAGCAGTCTTCTACTGCGCCCGGGGATGACCGTCTCAGCACAGATTATTACCGGAACGCTGGAGAATGCCCTCACCGTCCCTAATGCCGCTTTGCGCTTTTCTCCCCCTTCGGAAGAGAAAAAAGAGACAAAAAAAGCACAAACCAAAACCGACGTGAACAAACGCACGGTCTGGGTCCTCAAAAACAACAAGCCGGTTAAAATAGATGTTACAACCGGAACGACGGACGGTACTTCGACCGTTATTATCGGATCATCTCTTACACCGAAAGACTCCGTACTCGTCGGCACTAAAGAGCCATGATGATGCCGAAAACGCAAGAATACGTCATCGAGTTGAAAAACGCGATGAAATCTTACGGAGAGGGAGAAGCCCAGACCTACGCGCTTCGCGGTGTAAACCTACGGATAGCGCAGGGAGAATTTGTCGCTATCATGGGACCCAGCGGATCGGGGAAATCAACGGCAATGAATATCATCGGATGTCTCGATGTCCCCAGCGGAGGAGAATACCTCTTTGAAGGGGTCAACGTCGAAGCGCTAACGCGCGATCAGCGGGCATTGCTTCGGCGCAACTACATCGGATTCATTTTTCAGGGATTCAATCTGCTGGGTAAAACCTCTGCCGTAGAAAACGTGGAGCTTCCCCTCCTCTACCGCGGCTTTCCGGCCCATGTGCGCAGAGAGAAAGCATTGAAAGCTCTGGAAAGTGTCGGATTGGCCCATGTAGCCCACCATACCCCCTCAGAACTTTCCGGCGGGCAGCAGCAACGGGTCGCGATTGCACGCGCCATCGTGACAAATCCCCTCGTCCTCCTCGCCGATGAGCCGACCGGGAACCTCGATACTGCCAAAAGCATCGAAGTTATGGAGCTTTTACAGTCGTTTAACCGCGATTTCGGAATCACCGTCATCATGGTTACCCACGAAAGCGATATGGCCGAATACGCTACCCGTACGATCCATTTCCGTGACGGACATATCGAAGAGTCCGGCGAAACAAAGGTACCCTTATGATTTGGAATGCTTTTTTACTCGCTTTGCGCGAGATACGCCGCAGTGCGATGCGTTCGATCCTCACTACCCTCGGTATCGTGATCGGCGTCGCATCCGTCATCGCGATGGTCATGCTCGGCGACGCTACGACAGCATACGTCACCCAGAGCATCTCCAAACTCGGAACCAATATGCTGATCGTCTCTCCGGGTCAAGAACGCCGTGGCCCTCCCAGCAGCGACTCGACCGCCAAACGCTTTACCCACAGCGACGTCACCGCATTAAAGCGGGAGATCAGTTTTATCCGGGGTGCCGCTCCGGTCGGTTCAAGCAGTATGCAGGTCGTCTACGGAAATCAAAACTACTCGACAACCATCGAAGGGAGCGATAACGATTACTTCGTCGTCAAAGATTGGGTCTTCGCATCGGGAAGAAACTTTTCCGAAGCGGAACTGCAAGGGGGAAAAGCGGTATGCGTTATCGGTGAAACGGTGCGCAAGGAACTTTTCGGAGATCAAAATCCTATCGGCCTCTCCTTGCGTCTGGAGAGTTTCTCCTGTGAAATCATCGGCGTACTCGAATCCAAAGGTGCCGCCATGTTCGGGATGGACCAAGACGATATCGTCGTCGTCCCGCTTCGGATGTTCCAGCGCCGTATCAGCGGGAATCAGGATATCTCCAGAATTATGATTTCTACCAACTCCTCTTCGGTCATCGAAACGGTCAAAAACTCGATCACCGCCCTATTGGAAGAGCGTCGGCGGATTCAACCGGGAGAAGAGGACGATTTCAACGTCCGGGATATGCGCGAGATGGTCCAAACCCTCTCTTCGACGACTCAGATGCTCACCATCCTCCTCGGAGCCGTCGCCGCCATCAGTCTGCTGGTCGGAGGGATCGGGATCATGAACATTATGCTCGTCTCCGTTACCGAACGGACCCGCGAAATCGGCATACGTCTGGCTATCGGTGCATTGGAGAGGGAGGTGCTGCTTCAGTTTCTGGTCGAAGCGGTCGTACTCTCCTCTTTAGGAGGGATTATCGGGATCGTATTGGGAGTCAGCGTCGGGATCGGCATCAGCATTTTCTTCGATCTTCCGCTGGTCTTCAATACCTTTATCGTCATCGTCGCCTTTTTCTTTTCGACTCTTGTAGGAGTCGTTTTCGGATATTTCCCGGCTCGCAAGGCGGCACGCCTCAATCCCATCGATGCTTTACGATATGAGTGATTTAGCCGATATTACCGTATCGGCATATCCAAAAAGGAGTATCCTATGCAAATCACGCCATCCTCATCCCAAAGCGCTTATACCCTTAACGCTCTAGGACTTAACGAAAGCGAAACCAAAGATTTCAAAGAGAAAATCAAAAGCGGTGAGATCACGGGGAAAAGTATCTCGGAATCTTATCTCGTAGAGTACTCTTTGCAAAGCGAAAATTTTTCCTCAAACAACCTGCAGGCGCAAAGCGCTCCGTTCGATCTCGCAAAAGTCAAAGATTTACTCGGCACGATCGATTACAATGCCATCGGCTATACCGGGAAACCGATAGCCGACATGACTCCCGACGAAGCAAAACAACTCGTCAGTGAAGAGGGCTATTTCGGAATATCGCAAACGTCGTCGCGATTGGCGGATTTTGTATTAAGCGGCGGCGGAGACGACGTGGAAAAACTCAAAGCGGGTCGGGAAGGGATCGTTCGCGGTTTTAACGAAGCCGAAAAACTTTGGGGAGACAAGCTCCCGGATATTTCGTACCAAACCCTCGATAAAGCGCTCAGTAAGATTGATGAAAAGATCGCTTCTCTGGGCGGAAGCGTACTTGATACGACGGCCTGATTACTGCGCGCTTCGGCAGTGAGGACAGGTTTTCGCCGCTAGAGGGATATCCATCGCACATTCGGGACAAACTTTCGATGTCGGTGCGGCGGGTTCCGCTTCGGGTTCGGCAGCTTTAAGTTTATTGTAGGCTTTAATCATCATAAACATCACAAATCCGAGAATCGTGAACGAAATCACATCATTGAAGAAAACCCCCAGTTTAATCGCAGGAGCGCCGGCAGCATCCAATGCCGAAAGAGACGCATATTCTTTTCCGTCCAATGCAATAAACAACGAAGAAAAATCAACTCCCCCCATCAATAATCCGATCGGCGGCATAATCACATTCGAAACCAACGATTTCACCACGGTTGCAAACGCGGCACCGAAAATAAATCCGACCGCCATATCGATCACGTTCCCGCTGATAAGAAACTTTTTAAACTCTGAAAACATAGAACCCCCTTTATACCTGATTGTCGTCTTCTACTATATCTTTAAAATGTTCACGAACTGTTAAAAATTCGTCCAAATGGGCAAAAAAGATATCGACCAGAGCCGGATCGAAATGTTTTCCTCTCTCTTCTTTAAACAATGCGAATATCCGTTCGTCATCCCACGCTTTTTTGTAGACGCGGTCACTTCCCAGGGCATCGAATACATCGGCGATCGCCGTAATCCGTCCGTAAATGTGGATATCTTCTCCCGCGAGCTTTCGGGGATATCCGCTTCCGTCCCATTTTTCATGGTGTTCGTTAGCTACAATCGCCGCCGCTTTCAGCAATGCCCGGTTGGAATGTTTGAGCATCTCATATCCCAAAGCCGCGTGGGTATCCATGATACGCCGTTCGTGTTCGTCAAAACGTCCCGGTTTGTTCAATATTGCATCGGGGATGGCTACTTTGCCGATATCGTGCATCGGAGAAGCCTGTTTAAGCATTTCCGCTTCCGATTCCTCTAACCCGTAGTGCAAGGCCAATATCTTCGAATATTCCGCTACCCTTTTCACATGGTTTCCCGTCTCTTTGGAGCGGCTTTCACCGATGGAACCCATCGTAAAGACGACTTCGCGCTGAGTATCTTCGATCTCTTTGTTCAATGTCGTTATTTCTCCCAGAGCATTGTCCATACCGAGGATCATCATATTAAATGAGTTGGAAAGTTGTCCGATCTCATCGTCGCGGTGCAGAGAAACCTGCTGCGTATAATCCTGTGTCCGTGTCACTTTTTTAGCGGTATCCGATAGGGTGATTACGGGACGAATCAATCCCGTCGCAACATAATAGGCGGCAATCGAAATAAAAACAGCCCCGGCGATCAGCAGCAATACGAACCATCGCTCGTATTTGTACAGGAGCCGATATGCAAATGCTTTCTCTTCTTCCAAAACAATGGTCAGTTCAGGTTTAACATCAAGTTTCCGAGACGCTTTGATCGGCTCTTCCAGCAAAGTTTGGCGCAATCCGCTTTTCCCGTCCGGATACAAGAGATAATAATGGCGTTGAGGGGAATCGGAAAAATAGTGCCTGAAATTTTCGATTCGATAATCGACGACAAGCTCGGCAATCTCCTCACGGGTGAATGTCGAATACACCGGAACCGAGAAAAAAGGGGCAGTATCAAGCACTTTGCCGATCATCGCAAAATCGCTCGAAGCAATAATTTTTTTGCTTTTGTCGATAACAAAAAAGTTCCCCTCCAAATTCATATCTTTCTTTTTCGCCAACAGCGTATTTCCGATCCTCCGGTCGAGATCTTGAGTGTAAAGATCGTTCATAATATCGGATTTGGCCATAAAAGCCATATCCTGCTGCAACGTTTGGAGATGCTGATCGATACGGGCTACCGTCAAACTCAGCTGCGTATTCAGCTCTTGGGAAATGGCATTGTATTGTTCCTGACGAAATGAGTTCCCCAACAAAAACATCGTCAACGCGTAGGGGATCAAGCTGATTCCTAAAAACAGCAGAATCGTTTTAACTTTAAAACTCATATACAACCTTCAGCTGCGAATCGACCATATCGGAGGGGAGATAGCCGATGGCACCTTCAACGTTGACGATAAAAGTTTTAACCGATTCGAAAGAAGGCTGTGTCAGAGGAGGCGTTACCCCCTGAAAATGCTGTTTGATCCAATACGTATTTAAACGGTTCCGATCCATCCCCAGCACTTTAGTTTCAAAAATCTCCCGTACCTCGTCATGACCGAGAATATTGACGGCAATCGCATTTTTATCGCCGACGCTGTGACGCTTTTGCAAGTAAATATCCCGTATCTGCTGCATCGAAAGTGCCGAAAAAGCCGTTTTCTTCGAAATAACGACGCTGTAGTCCGCTGCCGCCATCGTCGCTACCAGTGCCATCAAAAGTATCGCTTTCATCAGAATAACACCGAAAAAGAGGCTAGGAAACGATCTTCACCGCTTTGGGAGTGCCACTGATACTCCCCTTTTAAAGAGACCGGATAAATCGGACGGTAGCTGTAGCCTATAATACCGATATGATCGGTGTAGTCATCATGCCGACGGCCGTAATACTCATACCGTCCGACCAGCGCGTGCTGCGGATTGAATCGGTAAATCCCTTGTGCGTATCCTGAGATCGTATCATCCGTTCGATTGTCGGCATAGTCGGTTCGAGCAACGATCCCCTCGACTGTCACCCCCCACTGATAAACATCGTATTTGGCATTGGCCTGAACAAAGCGGGTACGTTCGCGGGTAGATAAAGCGATGTATTCGCCGATACTTCCTCCCGCACTTGCTTCCATCGAAAACTCTTTGTCCAGCGAAAGGCCGTAAAAATGGGTATTAGGTATATTGATGTACTCTTCATCTAAATCATGGGTACTTTGACCGAACAGATTGTATTTTAATCCTTCGGTGTTCGGAACGTATCCGTTGATATCGATGCCCGTTAGAAATCTCGGGAACAACAGCGTACTATATAGAGGGTTGGAAGTGGTATCGCGCAAAACATTGATCGGTTCGAGATTCCAATATCCCACAGGGGTCAACATCTTTCCGAAACGGACATTATAGGCGTCGCAAAGCCACAGATCTCCGTACATCCGTTCAAAATGGAATTTCTGACTCCCGCTTTCCGTATCTGCGGTAAAGTTTTTCTGATAAAAACCGGTCGCTTCGAGTTCAGCCAGGTACGAGAGCATCGGATTGATATCCCCGTACGCCATGACGGCGACATCGTCGAGGGTAAAGCTGTCTTCGTTCCGATTTGATTCCAATTCGGATGAAAAATACCCTCCGACACTCATCCAATCATTCATCTGAACGCCGTGTCCGAGAGTGTAAGACTCTGCGTAGAGATTACACACGAATCCTATTAATCCAACTGAATACCGCTTCCATCCCGCCATCTACCGCACTCGCTTTTTCTTCAATTAATCAATAGTAACATATTTATACATATTGAAAAATGAAATACAAACCGTGTTAAAAAATTTCTCATCCCTTGTTCCGTTTTCCGATTTTTCCAATATGATTATTTTTTAATCAATAAACTGATGTTTTTGCCAAACAATCGGTGCTACAATTATTTCAGATAAAAAAATCTTAAATAGGAGTGGATGATGAAATTCACAGAATTGAAAAAAGAGGGACACTGGCCCTCTTTGCTCGCGGCCTTCTTGTATTTCGACTTTAGTTTTATGATGTGGACGATGCTGGGTCCATTGGCAACAGAGATCAATGAGACGCTGAGTGCCGCAGGCAATGCGCTCAACGATTCCCAAATAGCGACATTGTTAGCGCTTCCTATCCTCTCGGGTGCGTTGCTGCGTATATTGCTCGGCTTTTTCGTCGATAAGTTCGGGCCTAAAAAGACGGCTCTCGGCTCACAGCTGATCGTCATCGCTACTCTCTTTTTCGCGTTTTTCCAATCGGATGCGATTACGTATAATCAGTTGCTACTCGTTGCACTGGGTCTGGGATTCGGCGGTGCGTCGTTTGCCGTTGCCCTGCCTCAGGCGGGTCAGTGGTATCCGCCGCGTTTGCAAGGAGTCGTTTTGGGTATCGCAGGTGCGGGAAATATCGGTGTCGTCATCGACTTTTTGTTCGCCCCGAAAATCGCACAGGTGTGGGGATGGCCCTCGGTCTTTCTCGTCGGCGGAGTCCTTTCGACGATCATTTTCGTCGCCTATCTGTTTTTAGCGAAAGATGCTCCGTTAAGCGTCTATAAACCGAATCCGAAAAAGCTCAAAGATTACATCAAACTGCTAGGCGACAAAGACACCTGGTGGTTCAATCTCTTTTATGCCGTCTCGTTCGGAGGGTTTGTCGGATTTGCCAACTACATGAAAGTCTATCTGATGAACACCTACCAAAGCGATATGTCGGCAATCGGTCTGGATATTTTGAACGAAGATAACGTAAAAGTCATGGCAGGGTATTTCGGTGCTTTGTGTATCTTTGCGGGAGCGGTGCTTCGTCCGGTCGGAGGGGCTATCGCCGATAAAATGGGCGGGATTAAATCCTTGTATGTTTTTTATGGTAGCATTGTGGTACTCTCGCTCTTGAGCGCTTTGGTTCAATTGCCGTTTTGGGCCGCGATCAGCGTTATGTTCCTGATCATGGCAAATCTCGGAATGGCAAACGGTTCGGTGTTTCAACTCGTACCGCAGCGTTTCGGAAAAGATATCGGAATTATGACCGGGCTTATCGGGGCCGCCGGCGGTTTGGGCGGTTCGGCTCTGATCAAAACGTTCGGATGGTCTCAAGGGGCATTTGAGGGATATACGGCCGGATTTTTGATCTTTGCCGCGTTTGTTTTACTCGCAATATCGGGGATTTCACTGGTAAAAACCCGTTGGAGAACGACCTGGGGCGCAACCGCCGGAGGCCGTATCTAATCATCCGCTAACCGCATCTTTAGGTGCGTGTTATCATCATGTCAACAAGCAAAGGTTAGACGATGTTGCAACTGCAATCGAGCGAACACATTCTCCCCAAACCCGGTTCCATCGGGGATGACGCATGCGCATATGCCATTATTGACAACGCCTTGTTTCTCTCGGTTCTCTGTGACGGGGTCGGAAGTGCCAAGCGGGGCGGCACTGCGGCACGTCAGACCGTCAAATTTTTTATGAATCAGTTCAAAGCCCGTCCGAAAGCGTGGAATATCCCCAAAATCATGGAGGTCTTTACACGCCATATCAACGGCCTCTTGTTCAAAGAGTCCATTACCCAATACGGACAAATCGAACTTCTGACCACCCTCTGCCTCGCGATCATCGAAGGCGAAACCCTCTATACCCTCAATCTCGGAGACTCCCGCATCTATCTGTTGGATACGCACGGAGAATTTAAACGCCTCAGCACCGATCACACGATGGATGACGAAGCGATGTCTCATGTTTTGACACAGGCTTGCGGACTTTCCGAAAATGTCGACATCAAGGTGGTCTCGACACCGATTCATATCGGTGAGACCCTTGTATTATGCAGTGACGGCGTTTACAATCTGATCGATGAACACAGCTTCGGCGAAATGGTGCGCCAAGGGCTTGGAGCCGGAACGATCATCAATCACGCTTCCCAAAACGGCCATCTGCACGATCGGGATGACATGAGCCTTCAAATTTTTCGAATTGAGGGACTCGATCCCCTCCATGCGATCAAAAACGCCCAGCTTCCTATCCCCGAATCGCTTGCCAAAGGGGAGATCATCGATGGGTATACCCTTCTTGAACCGATGATGGAGCATAAACGGATTTGGAAAGTTTCCAAAGAGGGCAAGCCCTATGTGATGAAATTTCCGATGCGTCCGGACGATGAACAGGCACTGGACGAATTCGTCCGCGAAGCGTGGACTGCCAAACAGATTACCCATAAAGCGTTCGGTCACGCGTGGGTCCCCGAAAATCGGAGCATACGCTATTATCTGATGGATTGGATCGAAGGGGTTGGGCTAAACGAGTACGTCAAAAACCGCTCGCTCTCCGTCGACAATGCAATTGAATTGGGCAAGTTTCTCCATCGTGCCGAAGCCCATCTGCTCCATCTGGGACTGGTACACGGAGATATCAAACCCGAGAATATCCTTGTTTCCAAAAAAGAGGGAGAGTCCGGCGTCAATTTCAAAATGGTCGATTTCGGCTCGACCGTCGAAATCTTCTCGACCGATACACGTGCGGGAACTCCTTCGTATCTTGCGCCGGAACGGTTCAACGGAAGCGTTATCAACGAATCGACCGAAATCTTTTCGATCGGGGTCACCTTGTATCAGGTCTTAACCGGCAAACTCCCTTACGGAGAGATCGAACCGTTTCAAACCCCAAATTTCAAAACGGCGGTGCGACCGGTCAAACTCAACAGTAAAATTCCCCTTTGGCTCGATTCGATCATCATGCGCTCCATCGCGATCAGCCCGGAACAGCGATACAGCCACTATTCCGAATTTTTTTACGAACTGAAAGATCCGGAGAAAGTCAAACCGTTTTTCAGCAAAGAGACCCCTCTCATCGAACGCTCTCCCGTCACCTTTTATAAAATCGGTTTTTTCCTCACCCTGCTGGCGGAAACCGTAACACTGGTCCTGTATATCTCGAAATAACGGAATGCTTTTTCACTTTTCCAAAATAAACAGGTTATTGCTGGGGTGACACTCGGCAACGAAGCGCTCTTTGAGTTCCCGGTCAAACGTCATCAGATAGACATTCGCGCTGCGAAGCGAAAGTTTTTTAAAATGGCCTAGCAAAATATCGTCTGCGACGTTCTTGCCGTGATCGCATTTGGTAAAATTAAAAGAGTTCAGACTCTTTTTATAATCGTACAGATCCGCTTCCCATTGGCTTTTGTACAGATACAGCGAATCGGGATTGGCTGCGACGTAAATGCGGTTGTCGGGGATGTCGAATTTTTCGATGACGTCGTTAAAAAGCGATCCGATATTGGAAAAGTTTTCGATATCCCAAAACAGATAATCGCCCCGGTTCTCCGTCGCCTTTGTTTTGTTGATCAGCGTAAGACGTTTGGAAATATTGTAATGGTTGTGGGCGATATCATTGGTCAGCTCGATCGTATTTTTGAGCTTTGACGCGTCACTGGTATCAAACCGCAGTACGTTTCCCAATGCGATGTAGAGATCAATGTCCGCAAGCTCCTGTCTTGAGCCCCCTTTTTGGTAACTTTCCAATGCTTTCAGCTTATAGGGCGGAAACAGTATCCCTATCTCCATCTTTTTACCGGTTCCAAAAGCATTTTTAACCCTGGAAAAAACCCGCTTGGCTTCCTCGCTTCCGTCGAGTTCTATCGTGCCGTAATATTTTTGATTGATGATGATTTTTTGCACGTGTCCCCCCTTATTCACCGTATTTTAGCGTTTGATTCTTCATCTTTTAACCCTATTTACAGTTTATTCCCTGATGCAGTTTGAGTTAAATTTAAAACGCTATAATAAACGAAAATTTTTGATCAAGATACCAAACATGATGATACGATATTTAATCCTTCTATTTATTTTTACCCTCTCCCTCTACGCACAAATCGATAAAGACGAACTCGATAAACTCAACGTCGAAGCACTGCTGATCAAAGAACTCACCACCGGTGAAGTCATCTATTCCAAAGAGGCGCTCAAAGAAGTCAAACCCGCCAGCCTCACCAAAATCATGACCGCCATACTGGCGATAGAACAGCAAGACCTCATGACTCCCGTCATCATCACTAAAGAGATGATTCAGGTCGAACCGACCAAAGCGGGCTACAAAGAGGGGGAGATTATTTTGCTCGGCGACTTGATTAAAGCGGCGATGATCAAATCCGACAACGATGCCGCCATGGCTGTCGCCATCGCGGTAGGCGGCAATATGGCTCATTTTGTCGAGATGATGAATCAAAAAGCCGAACTGATCGGGATGAACGATACCCATTTTACCAATCCGTGCGGATTTGATATCGGCGAACACCATTCGACCCCGATCGATCTGCTCAAACTCGCCGAATACGCTATTCAAAATCCGCTTTTCAATGATATTACCCGTCAAAACCAGCACATCTATTATTCGCTCAATACCAACCGCAAATTTGTGGCCAAAACACATAATCACCTCTTAAACCGCTATGAATATGCCGTCGGGGTGAAAACGGGATATACCTCCAAAGCGGGGCCATGCTTCATCGCCCGTGCCAAAAAAGGGGACAACGACTGTCTCATTATCATGCTCAATTCCAAAGAGAACCGATGGACGATCGCCCAGCAGATTTTCGAGCAGGTATTTCAGCCGGCAATCGATCTCTGGGAAAAAGTATAAATTGTCATTTTATACAACAATCTCTCGATTTCTTTCTATTCAGATGTTCATCTCCTGTTAATAGGATTTTTGTATAATTGATCTTTAGTTTTTAACTACAAATAAGGTTCACCCATGCTCTCCTCCGCCTGCCAAGATACGATACGTGCCGCCGTCTGGCTCTCCACTAAACCCGTAGGAGAGTTCCATCGAATCCATATTATCAGCGAAGAACTCGGCCTCCCGTTTCACTTTTTAGCCAAATCATTGCAGAAACTGGTTCATGCAGGCATCCTGATTTCGCAGCGGGGAGCCACCGGAGGGGTCACTCTGGCACGAAGCCCCTCAGAAATCACCCTCCTCTCAATTATCGAAGCGGTGGACGGAACAACCTTTTTTGATGCCTGCGTTTTGGGAATCGGCGATTGCGAAGCGGAAAAACCGTGTGCCCTCCATGCCCAATGGGATATATGGCGTCAGGAAATGATCGAAATGTACTCCGCTATGCGTCTCAATGAACTCGTCGACGATCTCCTTTTACGAAAAATCAAACGTATTTAATTCTCTCCTTTCTCCCTAAAAAACAGTGTGTGACTGTTTTTTAATCAATCTTCCGTGTATATTTCAGACTTTTTGCTCTACAATTATTTCAGATAAAAATATCCTAATAAGGTCTCTCCATGAAATACATGACATTATCAGCCGTTTCCACCCTCGCTCTTGCCGGTGGTTCAAATGCACCGCTACAGGCGGATGAGGGTTTTTCCCTTTTCAATGACGCAAAGTTTAGCGCACAAATTCGTCCTCGTTACGAAAATGTAGACGATGACAGTAACACAAAAAAAGATGCCAACGCTATGAGCCTCCGTGCCTCTATCGGTCTCGAAACCGGTCTTTTTAGTCTAGATGGGCTCAGTATAAAAGTCGAAGGGACCACAGTTCAGACCCTCGGTGCCGAACGCTACAACGATAAATCCCCGGATGCCCATACCGCCTACGACGTCGTTGCCGATCCGGAACAAACCCGATTTACGCAGGCATATCTCCAGTACAAATACGGTGCTACAACCGCTAAAATCGGGCGGCAGATCATCAATCTCGATAATCAGCGCTTCATCGGTTCGGTAGACTGGAGACAGATGCCTCAAAGTTTTGATGCAGTTACCCTAAACAATACATCCATTGCAGGCTTAAATCTCACGGGAGCCTATATCTACAGTTATGCGACCGTATTTGACGAACATACATGGGACAGCAAATCGCTGATTCTGAACGGATCGTATAAAATTAGCGATCTGGTAAAAGTGACGGTGTACGATTATATGATCTCATCAGAAAAATCGGCCTATGGCAGCGATACCTTCGGATTGGCTTTCAGCGGCAATATTCCGGTCTCTGCGGCAAAAGTGGACTACCGCGCCGAATACGCCAGACAAGGAGACGCTACCTTCAAAACGGTGGGAGTGGACGAAAACAAAAACGACGCATACTATTATAACCTCGATGCAATGGCTAATCTGAACGGCCTTTTATTCGGGGCCGGATATGAGTTTCTAAGCGGAAAAGGGAGTGCCGACGAAACGGCTTTTCAGACTCCGCTGGCAACTTTGCATAAATTCAACGGATGGGCGGATAAATTTCTCTCTACACCCTTCGGCGGATTATGCGATACCAGTGTAAGTCTCGGATACACTGCACCGGGTTTGGGAAAAGCATTGGCGGTTTATCACTCATTCGAAACGGATGTTGATATGAGCGGGAAAAACGATCTCGGAAGCGAATGGGATTTTATGTACACGAATACTATTCCCGGAATAAAAGGGCTTAATGGTCTAATCAAAGCCGCATACTATGACGGGGGAAATGTGAGCGGCTACAACGCCGACGTCACCAAATTCTGGCTTCAGTTCGATTACAAATTCTAGACTTTTCTCTGCCTCTGGCGGAGTCAACCGACTTCCTTCGAACGCCTCTTATACTTTAGGATTTCCGATACGCTCAAAAAACCGCCGGCAAATCCCGATTATCTTTTCCTGACGTGCTTTTCCGACCGGCTCGCTTTTGCGGATACTGTCTACCTGATCGATCAGCCCGCCGATCCCTTGCGGAATCCACCCGCTCAGATATTTACGCAGCGCCGAACTCACGGCCGGGGCACGCCCCGCCGTATTGATTCCGAGACATAAATCCCCCTCGACAATCAGTGCCGGGAAAATAAAACTGCATAATTCGGGGGAATCGACACAATTGACCGGTATTTTCGCTTCCATACACGTGCGGTAAATGTTTTTCTGCTCTTCGAGGATATCCAATGCCCCGATGACCAAAAAGCGGTTTTCCAGATCATTCATTCGGTACTCTCTCTCGATAAGCTCGATCGGATATATCAGAGCCAATGCCCGTATATCTCCATGAATTATCGGCGCGATGACACACAGGCGCGGAGAAAACTTGACCAATTGCTCGATCTTTCGCAAAGCGACTTCACCGCCGCCTATCACCAGACAATCGCGATCTTTCAAATCGACGAACATCGGAAAAAGCGCCATGGTACTCTCCTTCTAAAAATTTTGCATTATTGATTAAAAAATAATCATAAGTTTGTACTCATTGCCTGCAATTTTACACTATTATTTTTAAAGATAAAAAAGTCTTAAATAAAAGACGCGCAGAAAGGAACTATTATGTCCGGCAAACTTTACCTTATCGGTTGTGGACCGGGTGATGCTGATTTGCTGACCCTTAAAGCACTGAAAACCTTTCAAAAACTCGATGTCGCCCTTATAGATCACCTCCTCTCCCAAGAGATCATCGATCTGATCCCCGTTCATACGAATGTGATCTTCGTCGGTAAAGAGAAAGGGCATCACAGCGTAACGCAGTCTGAAATCAACCGCATCATCGTCGAACATGCATCCAAAGGCCTGACTGTCGGACGGCTCAAATGCGGTGACCCCTATCTGTTCGGACGCGGCAGCGAAGAGGCTGTTTATGCGGCTGAAAACGCTCTGGATGTCGAAGTGATCCCCGGAATCTCTTCCGCACTTAGCGCTCCCCTTTCTGCCGGCATCGCTCCGACCGCACGCGGGTATGCGACGGGGATGTCTATCGTGTCGGCCCATTTGGCGGGGGATCGGGTCAATCTGGGATGGGTGCCGCTTTTGGGGATGCGCAACCATACAACCGTCGTCCTGATGGGTCTGAGCCGTGCTACTCAAATTGCCGAAGAGGCGCTGACACTGGGAATCGATCCCCTCCTCCCCGTGGCAATCATCTCCAATGCGACGACCGCGGATCAAGAGACCGTTGTAACGACTTTGGCCGATCTCCCCGATGCGGCCAAAAACGCACCCCGCCCTGCCATTTTGGTTTTTGGGGATGTCGTTGCTTTAGAATCGAAACTGCCGAAATATATTTATGAAATCAAACAAGAGAGTTATCATGACACCGCTAGAGCAAGCTAACGCTGATCGCAGCGTCAAACGGCACAAGACCGAAACGATCAAAGACGCTTTCAACGCCGAAAGTGCATGGGAGCGCCTTTTAGGCTATGCTCAAAACGGCTATGCTGCTATCAGTGAAGATGACAAAGATTTCGTCCTCAAAAGTTTCGGGATATTCGACCGTCCCGCCACTCCGGAGCGTTTCATGATCCGCGTCCGCGTCCCAGGCGGTGCGTTAAGCGCCGATCAGGCATCGGTACTGGGAACGGTTGCCCAAACATTCGGCCAAGACTATATCGATATCACAACCCGCCAACAGATCGAATTACGCTATCTGCGGATCGAAGATATCCCTGAAGCACTCCGTATGCTCGAAGATGCGGGGCTGACAAGCTACCAAACGGGAGTCGATAATTTCCGCAACGTCCTGATCGATCCGCTAGACGGTTTGGCGATGGACAACATCATCCCCTGCCGCGATATACTGGAGGGTATCCAGTCCGTGTTTTTAAAAAATCCCGACTGGATTACGACACTGCCCCGAAAATTCAACATCGGGATCAACGGTTCACTCAGTAACCGATGCAATATCTTCGGTCAGGATTTCGCCCTCTCTCTCGCTCAAAAAAAGGGAATGTACGGATTTAACCTCTATTTGGGAGGACGTGTCGGATCGCTGGCGCAAAGTGCCGATATGTTTGTCCGTCCCGATCAGGCCATCGCGCTCTTCGTAGCGGTCGCCACCCTATTTAAAACCTACGGCTTCCGGGACAACCGCAACAAAAACCGTCTCAAATTTCTGATCGAATCGGTCGGCATGGAAACTTTCCGTGCAGCCATCGAAACGCAGCTTGGCTATCCTCTTCCCTATGAGGGAGAAAGTCTGTGTTCCCTGGAAGGGGGAGACCATTACGGTAAAATCGCATTAAATGACGGCTCTTTCGCCCTCTATGCAGCCGTCCCTTCGGGAGTATTCAGCGGCTCGGATCTCATCGAAGCGGCACATACGGCCCGATCCCAAAACGGTGCGATACGCCTTACTATCGAACAAAATCTTATCATCACGGGAATCTGTGACGAAACCTCCGCACTCCAATCGCCGCTGTTTACCAAATATCCCAACCGCCCTTCTGCTTATATGGCAAATCTGATCGCCTGTGCCGGAACAGAGCATTGTCCGTTCGGCGTCATTCCCAACAAACCTGATGCCATCAGTATGGGAGAATACCTGAGCCATACGGTTCCGATCGAAGATGCAAAAGTCCGTCTGTACTGGTCTGCCTGTGTGAAAGGGTGCGGCATCCATGGCGCCGGAGACCTCGGGTTTGTCGGGTGTAAAGTTCCGCGCAATGGGAAAACCGTTTTGGGGGTCGATATCTTTATCGGCGGTACTCTCAGCGGCGAAGGGGGAGAAGGACATCTGCTCCTCAAAGGGATCGTTTTGGAAGAGGCAAAAGAGTACGTCGCCGAGCTCATGTATCTCTACCGTGATCTGCGCCGCCCCAAAGAGAGTCTGGAAAAATTCATTGCCCGCCTGCAAAGCCGATATACAAACTTTGCAATCGCCTTTATAATGCGATGGAATCGGCGTATGCGCTTGGAATCCATGGAAGCGATGGTGACCCCCTCACTCAAATCGTTCGGAAGCAACCACCGCGAAAACGAGGAAATTTTTGCTTTCGGATTACAGCTGGTACACTCTCTGACAGGATCAAAAGCATACGATACGGAAGAGCCTTTTGCTGAGGGGAAAAAACCGTTTGCGTTTCATCAAAAAACGTTCCCGGACGCTTATGCCCCCTTTTATGCCGTGATCGAAAGAATGGTCCATCCGCACCCGTTGAAACGCTATACGGTCTTTACCGAGATTCTCAGCGATCTGAAAGAAGCCGGATATGAACTCTGATACCGCCGTATCGACCGGATGCCCTTTTTGCGGCACAGGCTGTGCGCTAAGCGTATCCTGCATACCTAAGGGGTATAAAGTCAAAGGGGACGCTGATAATCCCTCTACACAGGGAGATCTATGCTTCAAGCCCATCCAAATGGCCACCGCACTGGATACCGGCCGATTGCAGACACCTCTCTACCGACGCGACAAGAATGATCCCTTCACTCCGATCGGCTGGGACGAAGCGATCATTATTTTGGCAGATGCCATCCGCTCTCTCCCCAAAGAGGCACTCTATCTTTATCTCTCGGGACAACTCCTCAGCGAAGAGAGCTACCTTTTCACCAAACTGTTCAAAGGGTACATCGGTACCAACAATGTCGATGCCAATTCACGGTTATGTATGGCCAGCGCGGTCGTCGCCCATAAAATGGCATTCGGAAGCGACGGTCCGGTCGGAAACTACCGCGATATCGACGATGCCGACGTTATCCTCATCTCCGGTTCCAATCCCGCATGGGCGCACCCCGTCATATTTCGCCGCATCCTCGCGCGTAAAAAAGCCCATCCGCAGACACTGATCCTCACCATCGATCCGATCTGCACGGAAACAGCGGAAAAAAGCGATCATTGGATCGCCTTAAACAGCGGAAGCGATACGATGCTTTACAATGCCCTCTTCGCCGAACTCTACCGCAGAGGCTCATGTGATACCGATTTTATCCATCGCGCTACGGAAGGGTTTGAACTCACCCTTGCCGAAGCCAAAAACACTCCATTCGACGAAGCGATTGCGGCATGCGGTGTCTCGCCGGAAAATGCCCGAATACTGCTCGATGCTTTCGGATCGGATAAAAAGATTGTCGGACTCTGGTGTCAGGGGCTGAATCAGGCTGAAGACGGGGTGATGCGAAATCTCGGTTTTATCAATCTCTTCCTCGCGACAGGACGACTCAATGCGACCAAAGGACTCCCCCTCTCTCTCACCGGCCAACCCAACGCCATGGGAGGGCGCGAAGCGGGTTATCTCTCCAATGCCCTGCCGGGATATCGGGACGTCCGAAACACTCAGGACCGTATAACATGCGAATCACACTGGAAGCTCTCTGAGGGAAAAATCCTTCCGCAGCCCGGGATTACGATCACCGATGCGATCGATCAGATTCATGCGGGAGAGATCCGTTTGCTATGGGTAGCCTGCACCAATCCGCTCCTCACCCTCCCCGATCTGAACCGTACCCGCTCGGCACTCGAAAATCCCGATCTGTTTTTAGTCGTCCAAGATTGTGTGCTCAGCGAAACGGTACAGCTGGCGAACCTCGTCCTTCCGACTCATGCCTGGGGCGAAAAAGAGGGAAGTATGACCAACTCGGAACGATTCATCAAACGGGTCCGTCCGTTCAAATCGCCGATAGAGGGAGCAAAAAGCGATACCGAAATAATCCTGCTCACCGCAAAAGCGCTCGGATTCGAAGGATTTGACTATCCCGATATTCAATCTGTCTACGATGACTACAAACAGCTCAGCGCCCATCGGCTCTGCGACCAAAGCGATCAGAAATATACGACTCTCTCGTATCAGTGGGGTGGAGAACGCCTTTATCAGGATGAACGGTTTGCAACGCCGTCTCATAAGGCCCAATTTCATCCCGTCGTCTCTACTGCCCCCAAAATCGAACTTGAGCATTTTGTGCTATTGACGGGACGTACGAAAAAACAGTGGCATACGATGACGCGGACCGGATTGGTTCCCGAACTGCTCAAAAGCGAAGAAAAACCTTATCTGCTGATGAATGCTGCAGAAGCCGAAGCATTGGGGATACAGGAAGGAGAGAGCGTTTTACTCTCCAATGAGCTTGACGCTTTGCAGCTAGATGTCCGATTCGGTCTGTTGGCACCGCGCCACGTTTTTGCTCCATTCGGTTATCCACAAGTCCCGGTCAATAGCCTGATAGCGGTTAAAAATGACCCTTTTTCTTTTCAAAGTGCTCTCAAATCAGCATATGTCTCGATCAGCCGCTTATCAAAATAAATTATGACTTCTTATTTTTAGGATGATGGAAAACAAACACTTTTATGCTATTATCATCATTAAACACGTTTATTGACAAAGGGGTACACTGTGCCTAATGCCCGTAAAACAGCTTTGCTGTCGAGATATCTGCTGTTTTTCATCATCGGGTTTATGCTCTTGGTTATCAGTTCTCTCGTTTGGAATATCCATAATACCAATCAACAAATCCTGCAACTCGCCACGCAGGAAGCGAAGACCAACCTCAACAAAGATCTTGCATTTCGTTTGTGGGCGACACGCCACGGCGGAGCCTATCTTGTCGTCGACAAGAATACACAACCCATCCCCTATCTGGCACACATAAAAGACCGCGATATCAATATCAGCAATACAAAAATGCTTACTCTTTATAATCCCGCCAAAATGCTCCGCGAGGTTATGAACGACTACAATAAACTTTACGGTGTCAAAGCCCGCATTACCGGAAAAATTTACATGAACCCGGAAAACGCCCCCGATGCCTGGGAATCCAAAGCGCTCGACATCCTCTCAAAAGGGAAAAAAGAGTACGCGGAAATCATTCAAATCGGGGGCAAACGCTATCTGCGTATGATGCAGCCGATGTACATGGAACAAGGGTGTATGAAATGCCACGCATGGACCGGAATCCCTGTCGGAGGGTTACGCGGTGCCACCGACGTCACGATCCCTTTGGAAGGGTATCGTGTGATAGAGAGAAACGCTGTCACAAAACTGATTTTTACCCATCTGCTCCTTTGGATCATCGGAATCGGTATTATCCTCTTTCTCGGACGTCGGCTGATCGGAAGCGAAAAAGCGGTTGAAACCAATCAACAACGCCTTCAAATGCTCTCTCAAGCCCTGGAACAAAGCGGAAACGGAATGATTATCACAAATACCCACGGGGTTATTGAATACATTAACAAAGCCTTTACCGCTATCAACGGTTATACCAAAAAAGAGCTTATCGGAAAAAAACCCAATCTTATGCGCAGCGACCTCAATTCTCCCGAGCTTTATAAAACCATGTGGGATACGATCTCATCCGGCTTGACATGGAGAGGAGAATTTAAAAATCAGAAAAAAAATGGCACGATTTACTGGTGTCTGGAAACTATCTCCCCCGTTTTTGACGATGACGGGAAAATTACCCACTACATCGGCGTTATCGAAGATATCCAAGACCGTAAACATGCAGAAGAACATATCCAGCAGCTCGTTTTATTTGACCCTCTGACCAAACTGCCAAACCGCCATTTCTTTCGAGAACGCCTTAATGCCAAAATTTTGGAAAGTCACGAAAACGAAAAAATATTCGGTCTGATTTATATCGATTTGGACCGCTTCAAGATGGTCAATGATTCATTAGGACACTCCGTCGGCGATCAACTTTTGCAAAACCTTGCCGACCGATTTACCCAAATCTGCAACGGCGATCACTTTTGTGTACGGCTCGGGGGAGACGAGTTCGCGATCATCACCGATTTTTCCGATTCAAAAGATTCGATAGAAGCGATTGTCCACAGTGTTTTGCAGATGATGAAGGATCCGTTCTTCATCGAACAAAACGATATTTACATGACGGCAAGTATCGGTATCTCTCTTTACCCCCATGACGGAGACGATGCCGAAACACTGATTAAAGCAGCTGATATGGCGATGTACGGAGCAAAACTCAAAGGGAAAAACACCTATCTCTTTTACGAACCGACCAACGGCGATTTCGCGTCCGAAACGCTCATTATTGAAAACGGCCTGCGTAAAGCCATCGGCACAGACGAACTCTTCCTTGTCTATCAGCCCAAATACAATACACTGGACAAACGGTTTGTCGGTGTCGAAGTGCTGATCCGTTGGAACAGTCCGACACTCGGATTTATGAGCCCTGCCCGATTTATCCCGATTGCCGAAGAGACCGATTTAATCATTACACTGGGCGAATGGATACTCCGCGAAGCGTTATCGCAGATGATGCTACTTTCTAAATCGATCGGTTTCGTTCCCAATATTTCAGTCAATCTCTCTCCCGTACAGTTTCGAAACCGCCATCTCAACGAGATCATCACAAACTGCCTCCACGACACCGGATTTCCGGCCGAGAAGCTCGAACTCGAAATTACCGAAGGGGCACTCGTCGACAATCCGGCGCTTGCAATAGAAAAAATGAATTTACTTACCCAACACGGCATCACGTTTTCGATTGACGACTTCGGAACGGGTTACTCGTCGATGTCGTATCTGAAAAAATTCCCGGTTTCGACTCTGAAAATCGACAAATCGTTTGTCGATGACCTCGCTACCGATCCGCACGATCGTGCTATTGTTCAGGCAATTATCACCTTGGCAGATTCTCTGGGAATTAAAACCATCGCAGAAGGAACTGAAACAATCGAACAAATTGCCATTCTGAATGAATTGGAATGTTTCACGATACAAGGATATTGGCATAGCCGACCGCTCAGTTATCCCGATCTTGTAGAGTATTTTAGAAAAACGAAATCGTAACCGCACTTAAACCCATCCGGAGTATAATCCGCTTTATGAACCGTGAACATATTACCTTCAATATCGATCCGACCCCTTCGCTTCCGACACGAAAATGCCGATTAAGTGCAAAAGTTCTGGGATGGCTGCTAAGTTATGGCAACTATCTATTGGCTTTGGCGGGATGGTGGATGGTTGACTGGTTCGCCGCGATCGGAATCTTTTTACTCGGAATCATCATCTTCGGAATTATCCGAAGCAAACTGCGCAACGATTCGATTCCTCCTTCTCAACGCGAACTCTCGTACAGCGATTACGCAATCGCAACCTGGTATCTTTCCCGTAATTATTGTGACTAAAGAAGCAGCATCTTCCGTATATTCTGATCGTCGCTGCTGCCTGTGACCTCCTATCGGATACGACCCTTCTAAGCTCCCATCCGCTATAATTGGTATGCACATATCCTCACTTTAGGAATACTATATACTATGGCATTAGTCGATCTTCTCAACGTCTCTAAACACTACGAAGCCCAAAAAATTTTAGAAAACGTCAATTTTCATATCGATGAAGGGGAACGGATCGTTATCGTAGGTAAAAACGGCAGCGGAAAATCGACGTTGATGAAAATCGTTGCCGGGGTGCTCGATGCGGATGAGGGAGAGCGGATCAACCGTCAGGGGATCGAGATTAAAATGCTCTCCCAGGTTCCGAAATTCGAACCCGGACACAATGTCCGCGAAGCGATCGAAGCGGGTCTGGGGGAACTCAAATCGGCAAAAGTCCGTTTCGACGAAATCTCTTTAGTTTTGGCAGAGCAGTACGACAATGCGGCTTTGCTTGATGAACAAGCCCGTTTGACCAATTTTCTCGATCACCATAATGCATGGAATCTCGACGACAAGATCGAGCGGGTGATGCACCATTTTATGCTCAAAGAGTATGAAGAAAAAAGAGTCGATCTCCTCAGCGGAGGGGAACAGCGCCGCGTCGCACTCGCCTCTTTGCTTCTGCAAAAACCCGATATTCTGCTTTTAGACGAGCCTACCAACCACCTCGACGTCTATATGGTCGAATTCCTCGAAGAACTGATCCTCAAAGAGCGCTTCACTCTCCTTTTTATCTCACATGACCGTTATTTTATCGATCAAGTCGCCACTAAAACCATCGAGGTGGAAGATTGCTCTCTGCGCGAGTTTACCGGAGGATACAGCAACTATCTGGAACAAAAGCAAGAACTCTTGCGGACGATGGCACAGCAGCACGAAAACCTCCTCAAACTTCTCAAAGCCGAGAACGAATGGCTTCGCCGCGGGGTAAAAGCCCGTCTGAAACGGAACGAAGGACGCAAACAGCGGGTATTGCAGCTGCGTGAAGATGCCAAAAACAACCCGAGTAAAATCCGTAAAATGAAACTGGAATTAGAACGCGAAGCGAAACATTTCAACCGTTCCGATGGCGTAAACCGCCAAAAGATGCTTTTTGAGGTCGAGCATCTCGGCCTCAAACTGGGGGATAAAACCCTGATCAAAGACTTTTCGACCCGCATCCTGCAAAAAGACGTGATCGCCGTCGTCGGGCCGAACGGCAGTGGAAAATCGACGCTTTTAAAAGCTCTTTTGGGACGGCTGCAACCGACAAACGGGATCATAAAGATGGGAGAACTTACCATCGGCTATTTCGACCAACACCGAGAAATGCTCAACGATAATCTAAACCTCATCGAAACCTTCTGCCCTCACGGCGGAGACCGCGTCGATGTGATGGGACAAGATTATCATGTCTACGGATATCTTAAAAACTTTCTGTTTCCCCGAGAATTCCTCGATAAAAAAGTCGGAGTACTCAGCGGCGGAGAGAAAAACCGTGTTGCCCTCGCCTTGCTGTTTACCAAAAAAGTGGACTGTCTGATTCTCGACGAACCGACCAACGATCTCGATATTCCGACCATCAATATCCTCGAAGAGAAACTCCAAAGCTTCCCCGGTGCGGTCATTCTCGTCAGCCATGACCGTTATTTCGTCGATAAAATCGCCAAAAAACTTTTTATCTTCAAAGGGGACGGTACGATCGAGGAGAGCTACAAACCTTACAGCGAATACCTCGAAGATGAAAAAGAGTTTCGTGAGATGGATGCGATGGAGGCCGAATTTACCAAATCCTCGACTCCTGCGACAGTTGTACAGGCTGAAAAGCCGAAAGCTCTCAAACTGACATTTAACGAACAAAAAGCGCTCGAAAAGCTCCCTGTCGAAATCGAAGCATTGGAAGCAAAGATTGATGAGCTAAACGCCTCTCTCGCCGATCCACAAAAGTACGAAAAGATCGGAATCAGTATTTTGGCTGAAGAACTCGAAAAAACCAAAGCGCTCTATGAAGAGAAAGTGGATGAATTACTCACTATCGAAGAAAAAGCCGAAGAGATCGAAGCATTAAAAAACAGCTAAGGACGATTGTATGAACATAGAAGAACTTAATTCCCTCTACTCGCATGCGGGATACGTTACGTTCAAAGAGGGGCCGGAGGGATTCCCTGTCGCTCACATCACGACTCCCTATGCTACCGCCATCATCACCCTATACGGTGCACAGCTCCTCTCCTATACTTTTGCTACCGACACTAACGATCTATTGTTTCTCAGTGAAAAAGCGATTTTTAAAGAGGGAACACCTATCCGGGGCGGTGTCCCGATTTGCTGGCCGTGGTTCGGTCCCGATCCGCAAAATCAGGGGCGAAGTGACCACGGACTCGCACGTACCCGCATGTGGAATGTCGTCTCTTCCGATCTTCTAAATAATCGAGAATGCCGTCTTATCTTGGAACTGAACGATACCCCGGAAACCTATGCACTGTGGCCTCACCGCTTCCGTCTCACGCTGACACTCACCGTAGGCGAAACACTCGCGATGGAACTCACCACCCATAACCTCGGCGATACCGCTATGGAACTTACACAGGCACTTCATACCTATTTTAAGCTCGGTGATATTACCCATACGACGATCACAGGATTAGAAAGATTTGCCTACAGCGATAAAACCGACGGCGGAGCTGAAAAGAAAGCAGATAATCCTATCCGTATCCATGCGGAAACGGACCGTATTTATCCGTTTGACGGCGGTGATATTGTCATAAACGATGAGTCGTTCGCCCGAAATATCCGCATTAAATGTGAGAATAGTAAAACGGTAGTAGTCTGGAACCCGTGGATAAGAGTCTGTAAGTTAAAAGCCGACCTAACACCCGAAGATTACACAAAGACGGTCTGCATTGAGACCGCCAATGCGGGAAGTGAGATTATTACCGTACAACCCAAAGAGAGCTATACGCTAAAGGCACTCTACTCGATAGAAGGAGACGATTAACGTCCTCCCCCTTTGCCTCCACCCATTCCGCCGCCCATGCCTGAGCCCATGCCGTTTCCTTGCATCAACCCCTGTCCGCTCCCTTGATTTTTCATTTTAGGTGTGCGGTTTTCAGGACGATTCAT
Organism: uncultured Sulfuricurvum sp.; assembly: GCF_937936435.1. Taxonomy (GTDB): domain Bacteria; phylum Campylobacterota; class Campylobacteria; order Campylobacterales; family Sulfurimonadaceae; genus Sulfuricurvum. Next base: position 41,437 of record NZ_CALDDG010000075.1, read on the forward strand.
AAACTTCTCTTTTTGTTCCGTCGTCATCGTGGATTGTCGATTCATCAATTCATTGTGTAACGCTTCACGCTCCTGCTGAGACGTCATTGTCCCCCGTTTTTCCAACAACTCATCCGTACTCATCGTTTTAAACCGATTTTGGATTTCGTTTTGAACCTGTACACGTTCTTGATTCGTTGCCGCAGTAGCACCGAATGCCAATGTAGCCGCCAAAGCCGAAGCCGACAATAGAGTTATGACTGTTTTCATCTGAAACCTCCTGTGTGGATAAGATAATTATAGTCCCGATATGTTACAGATTTGTTAATCTCGTTTTATATGCCGATCATTGATAATTAAATAATATTTTTTTTGGTACAATAATATTTTGCCTTCATAAGGAAAAATGATGCAAACACTTACGGAACATATTGCTTCTGTTATCCATGAATACAGAGAGAATCGGTTGTTTGAAGAGTGGCTTTCTACAGATACCGCTTCGGTATTTGCAAAAGCATTTAATCTCATGTGTACGCATCATGCCGATAAAGAACAGCTATTTTCCGGCGGGAAAGAGTTGTTCCGTATCGGAGTACCGCCCGGTGCGATGTTACTGATGATTGAAAAAATACAATCGCACGTTCCCGTCGAGTGCATTGCGACGTTGGCATCCCAAAAACATATCCTTGCCTATGCCTATCTGATGGAAAAACTGGACTTTGACCGTCGCAATCTGGAACATTTGGTACACGACTCCGTAAACCTATTCACTACGGCGAATCATATGATCGCCATCGCCCATATTCGGTGGTTGAAACAATGGATAGAAGCGCGCATGGACATGCGGACCGATCAGATCGGAAGAGCGTCGTGTAGGGAAAGAGTGTAGATCTC
>NZ_CALDDG010000076.1 GCF_937936435.1 uncultured Sulfuricurvum sp.
GGAATAGTACGCCTTTTCCGTCAAACAATCCCGGGAGAATGGAAAGAACCCCTCTCGGAAATAGTCGAGGCGTTATTGGATCGCATTGCATTAACGATAGGATAAAAAAGGTACAATCACGTATTATCAATCCAGAGGAATCTCTTATGACCTTTTCACCCGAACAACTACAAACGATCAAAGCATCGAGCGAAATCTACCGCAGCGAGGTCAACCGGATCAACGAGCTCATCAACTCCCCTGCAAACGACGATAAACTCGATGAGCTCTATCTCCTTCGTACTATCGCAACGATCGAGCACGGTAACCGCGTCGGACTCTTCAACGAAAACAATACCGACGAATTTCTCGAAGCACTCGCCCGTGAAGTGAGTAAATATTTTCCTGAAAAAGACGATGAAGAGTTGTTTGACGATCTTGCAGTGTTGGATGATGATCTGAATAACCGCCTTTTTGCCAATCCGGAAAAAGAGAAAGCTATGTTGTTGAAAAAATTAAATATCGTGTTCTGATACCCTGTTGTTTATCTTTAACTCATGAAACGATGAACCATGGGTTCAACAGATTTTCTTTATTATATACAAGCATCTGTGCGCAGCTGTAGTCACAGCTTGTTTTACCGCTTTCTCGCACGATGGCATCCGCCGCGGCCGTATCCCATTCCATCGTCGGAGCGAGTCTGGGATAGATATCAGCACTCCCTTCTGCCACCATACACAACTTCAAAGAACTCCCTCTGGATACACACTCGATACTTTCCGTTTTTTGTGCCAGTGCATCGATGTATTCTTGCGTCTCCGGACTCAAGTGCGATTTACTGGCAACGATCCGAAGCGATTGTTCAGGATGTTCATTACAGTAAAGAGGGAGTCGCTGAGCGTCTTTATAAGCCCCTTTTCCCTGTTTTGCCCAGTACATCTCTCCCAATGCCGGAGCGTATACTACGCCCAGCACCGGAGAATTTTTATGAATCAATGCGATATTGACGGTAAACTCATCGTTTTTTTTGATAAATTCTTTGGTTCCGTCCAGCGGATCGACCATCCAGAAATACTCCCATCCCCTCCGTTCTTCGTACGGAATCGTTTTTCCCTCTTCCGACAAAATAGGTAATCGGACGGAGAGGTTTTCGAGCCCGTCGACAATGACATCGTTTGCTTTTCGATCCGCCTCGGTCAGAGGACTTTCATCTTCCTTATACTCGATCAAAAAATCCTTGGTATAGATTTCCATGATCACACCACCGGCACGTTTCGCAATATCAATAATATCGTCTATATTGATCCGTTCAAGCATTCAAGTACCCTTTTTGTTCCAAATAATTGATGATTTTTTGCACAGATTGTTCGACATCGTATTTGGAAGTGTCTAGATGAATTTCCGGCTTCGTCGGAGCTTCATAGGGGGAACTTATTCCGGTAAATTCGGCGATCTTTCCTTCGCGTGCTTTTTGATACAGACCTTTGGGATCCCTCTGTTCGCAAATATCCAGACGGGTATCGACAAACACTTCTATGAATTCATCGGGTTCGACCAGTTGCCGAGCTGCTAGACGGTCGGAATGAAACGGCGAAATAAACGCGGAGAGGACGATGATTCCCGCATCGATGAACAATTTGCTCAATTCCCCTATCCGACGGATATTTTCGATGCGATCCTCATCGCTAAATCCTAGGTCTTTGTTGATACCGTGGCGGACATTGTCGCCATCGAGCAGATAGGTATGTTTACCCATCCTAAAAAGTTTCGATTCTAGTGCATTGGCGATTGTTGACTTGCCCGATCCGCTTAACCCCGTGAACCAAATGATGCATGGTTTTTGGTATTTTTGGCTGCTGTGATCGAATTTCGTTACATTATGGTGATGCCAAACGATATTTATACTCTTCATATCACTGCTTTAAGTAATGTTTTTTGAGATAACGGATAATAATATCAGCCGCTTCTTCCGCACTGAGGATATCGGTGTCGATAACGATTTCAGCATGTGACGGTTCTTCGTATACATCGTTAATTCCCGAAAAATTTTTCAACTCACCACTTATTGCTTTTGCATAAACTCCTTTATAGTCCCGTTTTTGACAAGTTTCGATATCGGTTTTGATATAAACGACCACATTGTTTTTAACCATCTCCCGTATCGCCCTGCGGGACTCTTTATATGGAGAAACAAACGAAGCGACCGTTGAAATCGAATTTTTTTGGAGCGTTTTGATCAAATGCCCGATACGATGCATATGGTGATTTCGATCTTCTCGGGTATAGCCGATATCGGGGATGAGATCACGAATATCTTTTGAATCAATCCGCTCAAGAGGAATCTGATATTTTTGAAGTTTTTCAAAAACGAGATCCGCAATAGTACTTTTTCCCGAAAGCGGCAATCCCGTAAACCAAAGATTGAAGGGTTCTATCTTTTTTTTACCCCATCGGATACGCTGCCACAACTTTTCGTGGACATAATAAAGAAGTACTTTTGAAACAGTTTCCAAAAGACCTGCCGCAATGGCCAAATCAAGCCGTCTGAAAAAGATAAATACGATGACAATGGTCGTCGCTGTTGCAAAAAAACGCCAGCTAAACCCTTTTGCCAGTGTTCGAGTATTGGTTTCTTTATACATTAGATCGCTTTGCACTCCCATTCGGGGAAATTTTTGCGGATATAAGCGTTAAGCTCGATTTCCGCCTGTGAATAGTCTCGGTGCTTATAGGTAATCTTATCTTGATCGCGCCGACTGACATCGACGATCATTCCCGCTCCGACAGTATTGTTGTTGAGGCGGTCAATGACGATAAAACTTCCCGTATATCGGTTAAGATTATACGGATCGGCAGCAATGGGACGGCTTAGTACCAATTTACACGATGCGATGTCATTAAGCCCGAGATGATCCACTTGTACCCGTTCGTAACTGTTGACATCAACCTTGTAGTTGATATGTTCGAAACTTCCGCTCACTATCGTCGTAGCCGCTTTGATATAATAATTTTTGGCACACTTCATAGGCTCTTCACCCATCCATACCATCATCACTTTTAAGCTGTTGGAGACGCGCGGTAAATGATTCGCATGGACAATCATATCTCCACGGCTGATATCGATCTCTTCTTCGGTTGTCAATGTAATTGCCATCGGAGCAAATGCTTTGTCTATCATTGACATTCGAGTAGCACTACCCGGTAACGAGGGGAGAAGAATCGATTTTATCCGAGTTGTTTTACCGGAAGGAAGTACCGTAATCTCATCCCCCACTTTGACGCTTCCTGAAGCGATTGTACCGCAAAATCCGCGAAAGTCGAGATTCGGACGGTTGACGTATTGGATCGGAAAACGAAAATTGCCCGATGCAGACGCAAATATATCGGAAAGTTGCACCGAATCGAGTATCTGCATCAGAGCTTTACCCGCATACCACGGCATCATCTCGCTTGCGTTGACTACATTATCCCCTTTGAGCGCAGAGATAGGGATATACTCAAAACGGATATCTGTGTAATGGGGAAGATTCGGTATCAAAAACTCGTAATCTCTTTTGATCGCTTCAAATTTCTCTTGGGAAAAATTGACCAAATCCATCTTGTTAATGGCAATTACCATATTTTTGATCCCGAGTAAAGAGGCGATATACGAGTGTCTCCGTGTCTGGGTTTGCACTCCGTATCGCGCGTCTATAAGAATAATCGCCAAATCCGCCGTCGATGCTCCGGTCGCCATGTTTCGGGTGTATTGTTCGTGTCCCGGAGTATCGGCAATGATGAATTTGCGTTTGTCGGTCGAAAAGTAGCGGTATGCGACGTCGATCGTAATCCCCTGTTCACGCTCACTTTGCAACCCGTCTACGAGAAGCGCCAAATCGATCGCATCTCCTTGCGTTCCCGATTTTTTACTATCTTTCTCGATTGCGGCCAGCTGATCTTCGAAAATCATTTTGGCATCGTGCAGTAGACGACCGATAAGGGTGCTCTTTCCATCGTCTACACTTCCGCAGGTAATAAACCGCATCAGCTCTTTGTTTTCGTGTTCTTTGAGATACTGTTCAATATTTTCCGCAATAAGATCACTTTGATGCGCCATTAAAAATACCCCTCGATTTTCTTCTTCTCCATCGATCCGGCCGAATCGCTGTCGATCAGACGTCCTTGCCGTTCGGATGTTTTGGTCAGAAGCATTTCCTGAATAATCTCCGGTAACGTCGTCGCCGTCGATGCTACCGCTCCGGTGAGAGGATAGCATCCGAGCGTACGGAAACGGACCATCTCTTTTTTAGCAGTTCGTCGCAACTCTTCGGGCATACGTTCATCATCGACCATGATCTTCGTCCCCCCCATTTCGACCACTTCGCGCTCCGCGGCAAAATAGAGGGAAGGGATCGGGATATGTTCGAGATAGATGTACTGCCAGATATCAAGTTCCGTCCAGTTTGAGAGGGGAAATACTCTGATGCTCTCATCTTTGTGATGCCGTCCATTGTAAAGATTCCAGAGTTCGGGACGCTGATTTTTCGGGTCCCATCGGTGGAATTTGTCGCGAAACGAATAAATACGCTCCTTGGCACGGCTTTTTTCTTCATCACGGCGCGCACCACCGAAAACCGCATCGAACTTATAGATATCAAGCATCTGTTTGAGCCCTTCGGTCTTCATGATATCGGTATGCAGCGCCGAGCCGTGTTCGAACGGATTGATATTCATCTCAGCGCCTTTCGGATTGATATGAACGATCAAGTCCATTCCTACTTCTTTGGCCCTGCGGTCACGGAACTCGATCATCTCTTTAAATTTCCACATCGTATCGACATGTACCAGCGGAAACGGAGGAGGTGCCGGAGAAAACGCTTTTTGTGCCAAATGAAGCATTACGGATGAATCTTTGCCGATGCTGTATAACATCGCGGGATTGTCAAATTCGGCGATCACCTCGCGCATGATGTGAATAGACTCAGCTTCGAGTTGTTGGAGATGGGTTAATCTCTTCTCATCAATCATTCAATCCCTTTTCTTAAAGTTGAACTAAACTTTAGCTAAACCGCTCTGACATACTCCTAAATCTTATTCCGATAGTATCAAGAAATATTCCGATGAATGTCTGCTGCGTATATCCACTAAAATAAACGTTATAATAACTGTCAATTTGTTTTAAATGAGGTCCCGATGAAAACCCTCTACCTCATCCGTCATGCTAAATCGGACTGGAGCGATGAAAGTTTAAGCGATTTTGACCGTCCCCTGAACAAACGGGGGACGAAAGATGCCCCTCTGATGGGATCGAAGCTTTCGGACAAGGGTGTCCGTCCCGATCTCATCCTCTCCAGCCCAGCGTTACGCGCCAAAACCACCGCAGAAGCGTTCGCCAAAGCCCTCTCCTATCCGCCTGAGTCGATCCGCTTTGAACATGAACTCTATGCGTGTGATGTCGAAACCATCCTCTCACTCATCCGCGGTGTCTCTGCGGATATCGACACTCTCTTCGTCTTCGGGCATAACCCCGAGTTTACCGAGGGTGCGAACCTTATCACGGGTGGAAATATCGACAATATCCCCACCTGCGGAGTTGTGGAGATGCGGTTGAAAAATGATAGTTGGGAGAGTATCGGGAAAAATTCGGCAGAACTAAGAAGCTTTGATTTTCCGAAGAAGTATCGGTGAAACACATTTTATAGCAAGAGTTGATTTCATAAAGATGTGCTACAATTTTAATCATTAAAAAGGAGGGTCTATGTCACGATTGCCGGTTCAGCAGTTTGAACTCTATCATCAGCTTATGATGCCTCTTTTAAACATCGAGGCAGATTTAGAACCTGCCGAGAGTAATATTATCAAAAGCCATGCACGAACCGCTCTTGTTTTTACGCAGGGGATACGCGATATTCTCGACGATTTAACATTTGATTATGATATATTTGAAAAGCTTCTATTTGATCTCGATGATAATTACGAAGTCGTTAAAACCGAATACGCGACCGTCCGTGATCCTGAACTCAAAACGATCGTCGATCAGTTGATGACGCAAATGATAAAACTCCAAATGGAGATTAGCGATAAATTGGTTGATTATAAGCATGCCAATCGAGCTTGAAAAGCAGTATTTAAAAGATCGTCAAAGAGCCATCAAATCCATCGGTGAAGCCATCATTGAAAAAACGGAAAAACTTTTCGAGTCCGATCCCTCGCACCCCTCACTCCACAACAAACCTATCATCTGTTCAAAAGACAAATTCAAACACTCAGTGCGTGTAGGCGGCAGCGGATACCGAATTATTTATACGATACGCGATGACATCCTCTACTTTCAGCGTATTATCGATCATGACATCTATGATCGCTTGACGAGGGATTGTTAAAAAAATAGCCTGTCCCATTTTTTGAGCAATAGTTTGCATATTATCGAATCTACTACAAATTAGCTAGAATATTATAAGAAGCTATATCCTTTTTTAAGTTCATTTGAAAGATTTATTATCATGAAGAATCATCCATTGTCTAACTTATATGAATACATTTATGGAATTTTTGAACCTTTTGAAGCTTCATTTCTTTGTGGAACGTATAATGTTCATATAAACACTAAAGTGTATTCTCTTGATAGCCATGAAATCGCTATATTAAACAATCAATCTTTTCAACTTTTTACGGAATTACTCCCATTCTTGAATTATATTCAATCTCAACATGATTTTTTAGAAAATTCAATTCCGAATGATCATCTTACAATACTAAATTATGATTATTATCAAAAAAAACTTAAATCTTTTTCTACAGATGAATTAATGCGCAAAAAGATCACTCATCTGACAAAGCATCACTATCAGTGTCTAATTATAAAGATACAACATAATTTTTCAGGTGATCCGTTTGATTATTTAAAGAAAAAAAGAGATGAAAATGGTGTGAAGAAAGCACTTGATATTTTTTTGCGTGTTATCAAAGAGTTTCAAGACTATCATATTCTTACAGAAGCACCTTATGTTTATTTGTCTGACATACATTTTAGAAAAACAGATGGAATTTTTAGCTATTGCATTGATGAAAAAGGTGAAGTTTTTACAAAAATAAGACCTTTATTAGATCTTTGGACTCCGAAAAAAACTGCTGATGCCAAAGAAAAAGCGACTTTATATTTTAACCATGGAAATCAGTACAATATATCTGATATGCTTATGGCTAGAGCACGTGTATATGTTGAACAAAAAAGTTATAGCTTAGCTATTTTACACGCAATTATGTCTTTGGAAATTGTCATTCCAGAAGTAATAGAATTATTTTTAAAACAAAAAACCATTAATCAAAATTCCGTATATGACTTAAATAAATATTCCGATTTATCGATTCGTCTTAAAGTGTTTTTGAAAATTATTTTTCCCAGTATGTTTCATGACACTATTGATAAAGTAAGTGTTGCAGTTACATTCAGAAATAAAATAATGCATGCAGGTTTTAAGGAATCTGATCTTAACAATGCTGAAACAGTAGATTTAATTAATCATTGCTATGTATTAAAGAAAATACTTGATAAATATATAGAAGAAGTTCATTGAAATTTAATAAAGTATAAAAAAAGGAATAGGCTATTTTTTTTAGTAGTAAAAGAATCATTTTGATTTTAAAGTATATTCAATGTAGATATTATGGAAATTTGAAGGTGGTGGGTCAAGCAGGATTTGAACCTGCGACAACCCCGTTATGAGCGGGGGGCTCTAACCACTGAACTATTGACCCGTTTGAGGAGCGACATTATAATCGCTCTTAGATTAGACGAAGCTTTTTTTGCCCGTATCGCCGTACAGATAGCGGAAACGATACGCGACGAGATTTTCCATAATCGCGAGCAAAACCATAAAATTCACAAAACTGCTCCCGCCGTAGCTGAACATCGGCAGAGGCACCCCGACGACAGGGGCAAATCCGATGGTCATCGCGATATTGACGCTCATATAGATGAAAAAGAGCAGAGATATCCCCCCTGCAACAACCTTGATATAATAATCCTGCGCCCAAAACGAGATGATCAGCAGATGGACGATCAACGCGGCATACAACGAGATCAGTAAAAAGGCTCCCGCAAATCCGAAACGCTCCACCACATACGCGAAAATAAAGTCGCTGGAAGCGATAGGGAGAAATTTCATCTGCGTTTGGGTGGCATCCTCTTTTTCCTTGCCGAAAAAGCCTCCCGATCCGATTGCGATGATCGATTGTTCGACGTGATAGCTCGGTTTTTCGCCTACGAAATCGGTCAAACGCTGCTTTTGATAATCGTGCAATTGAGAGTAGATCAGCGGCATCGAGACGATAAAAATAGCCCCCAAACCGATCCAGATTTTCCAGTGAACCCCGACGATGAACAAAATCCCGAATCCGAGCAAAAGCAAAACCGTCGCCGTTCCCAAATCGGGCTCTTTGGCGATGAGAATAAACGGCAAGACGATGAAAAACGAAAGACGGGCGAAATCTTTGATCCAGTACCCCTCGCGTGGCGGAGGATTTCGGCTGATGAGATAGGCCAACATGAGTACGAATGCCGGTTTGATCAGCTCGGAGGGCTGGAGAGTAAAATGGATAAAGGGGATTTCGATCCACCGTTTCGCCCCCAGACGCACATGCCCGACAAACTCGACCGCGATAAGCAGTAAGACACTCACCCAATAAAAGATCGGAATCATCCACACCATGCGGCGAATAGGAAGGAGAAAAAGGGTGATAAAAACCCCGATACCGACGGAAACATAAACCAAGTGCTTTTGTCCCAGAGTCGGATGGATCTCGTAAATGAGCCAACCCGACATAAAAACCAGCGGTATGAGTAAAATAACCGTTATGAAATCAAAGTGTGCTAAAATTCGCCGATCAATATTAAGCACTACCCGTCCTTCTTTTTTTGCTAATTGTAGCATAGCGGGCTTATATCTTTATTGCAGTTCGGAGGGAACGATGTTCCGACGGACTATGTGAGCGCTATAAGGCACCGAAACTCCTGCAAAGCAGTGCGTTTTCAACCAACCCATACAGATAAAGGCCACTTTTTTGAGACAGGAAGAATCCTATTTTACGACCGATGAAGCGATCCGTCTGGATGTTTTTTTATCGCAGCAGCTGGGACAGACACGCAACCAGATCATCCAGCTAATCGAACAGGAGTGTGTCGAGGTCGACGGAAAAGCGACCGCAAAAGCGGGTTTGAAACTCAAAGCGGCACAAACCGTCCGCATCCGTTTTCCCGAACAAAAATCGACACCGCCCCAAGAGATCGATTTTGATGTGGAGATTTTATACGAAGACGACGACATTCTCGTCATTAACAAACCCAGTTCCCTGACCGTCCATCCCGCCCCCAGCGTGAAAGAGCCTACCCTCGTCGACTGGCTCAAACACAAGGGGATCGCCCTCTCGACACTGAGCGGAGAAGAACGCCACGGCATCGTCCATCGGCTGGATCGCGGCACCAGCGGTGCGATGGTGATCGCCAAAAACAACGAAGCCCACGAAGCCCTCTCGCTGCAGCTTCAGGACAAAACGATGGGGCGTTTTTATCTCGCGGTGGTCAATCCTCAGATGAAGGAGACGATCACCATCATCGACCGCCCTATCGGACGGAGCAGTCATAATCGGCTGAAAATGGCGATCAACGAAAACGGAAAAAATGCCAAAACCGAATTTCGCAAACTCCTCATGTCACACGATGAAACCGAAGAGCTGATCGTCTGCAAACTCTACACCGGACGGACCCATCAGATACGGGTTCATCTAGAGTCGATAAGCCGCCATATCGTGGGAGATCATCTCTACGGAAGCCACACAAAAAGTGATAAGATGGAACGTATCTTGCTTCATGCTTACAACCTTTATTTCACCCATCCGACGACTAAAGAACGTGTTGTTTTCACCGCTTCTTTGGACCCGGTGATGGAAGATTATTTGAATAAACATTTTGACCCGAAGGAAACCCATGCACTCATCGATCCGTTATGCATTGAGCGCCTCTTTAGCTCTGAGTCTCTTTAGCGGCTGCGCACCGCAACCCGCACCGCAAAAAACCGTTACTATCGATTCGACCCTTCCCGTCCCGTCCATGAACGGATACATCGCAGACATCACCTCTGCGGCGTTTGAATGGAAACCGGTTGAAGATCCCCGTGTAAGCGGATACTACGTCTATCGTACCACTCCGGGCGGGGAAGATATGAAGCTTCACCGTATCGCAACCATTGACAGCCGTTTTGCGACCCATTTTGTCGATAACGATCTCAAATCGAGCACCGAATACCAGTACCGTTTTGCAACCTATACCAAAGAGGGAAGTGAATCGGTCGGAAGCGAAACCCTCATGGTCGCCACCCAGCCGATGATCGCACCGGTCAGCTTTTTCCAATCGGTCGGAAATATGCCGCGCAGTGCGAAACTTCTCTGGCGTCCGCATCCGAACGGAAAAATCAACGGCTACATCATCGAACGTCAAAACGCGACAGAGCAAAAATGGTCGGTTATCGCTACTATCACCGGACGTTTAAATGCCGAGTATATCGATCGTGATCTCCAAGACGGCCAAGTCTATTTCTACCGCATCAAAGCGACGACGTTTGACAAACTCGCAACCGAACCGAGCGAAACGACCAAAGTCGTCACCAAACCGCTTCCGCCGCAGATCAACAATATCACATCGACAAATGACCTGCCTCATGCGATTACGCTGGGATGGGCACCGAGTCCGATCAGCGATTTGAGCCACTACAATATCTACCGCTCGTCTACGCCGAACGGTTCGTTCGAATACCACGTCAAACTCGAATCGACTTCGTTTACCGATAATATCACCGAAGACGGAAAATTTTATTTTTATAAAATTACCGCCGTCGACAAAGACGGGTTAGAGAGCCAAATGCCCTCTGTAGCCGTACAAGGTTCAACCCTCTCCAAACCGCAAACCCCTATCGCGTATGAAGGGAAAATTGTCAATGCAGCCGCTGAACTGCACTGGAAGAACTCCGATCCCCGTACCGTCAGCTATACCGTCGTCAAAACGACAAAAACAAGCTGGGTAAGCCGTGAGAGCATCGACATCAACAACATCACCGATACAAGCTTCCGCGACGCGGACATCAAACCCGATACAGGCTATCTCTATGAGATCATGAGCGTCGATAAAAACGGTATCCGTTCTCTTCCTACGACGGCGATCGAACTTAGTTATGAGGCCAAATAACCGATGCCTCATTTAAATCTCGAATCGTTTAAACCGCTCTCTTTGCCGATGCAATGCGGCGATGTGGAGTTTTTATTCCAAGCCGATTATCAAAACCCAAAAGAAGGCTCATTGATCGCAACCCGTTACAAAGGGAGAGAATTTTTTCTGGTCTATAAAAACACCGGACATAAAATGCTCCTCAAAAGTGACAAAATCACCCGTCCATCCCCCAATTTTCTGATCAAACACGCCCTTTTGGCTTACGCGGAGTGTTCCGGTTCTCCGATTCTTGATTCGAATGTCGATAACGCCCCTGAAAATACCCACCTTAAAAGTCATGAGGCACTCAAATCGATCTCTTTTTTCGCCGAGAATTTCCCTCGCGAGCGTGAAGTCCGGATCGAAATCGGATTCGGATCGGCCCGCCATCTGCTCCATCAGGCCGCGGCCAATCCCGATATCCTTTTCATCGGGTTGGAGATTCATAAACCCTCCATCGAACAGGCACTCAAACAGATCGTCATCCAAAATCTGGAAAACGTGATGATCCTCGATTACGATGCACGGCTGTTTTTGGAATTCGTCCCTTCCAATATCGTCGGGAAAATTTATGTCCATTTTCCGGTTCCGTGGGATAAAAAACCGCACCGACGCGTTATCTCCGAAGCATTTTTAAAAGAATCCGAGCGAGCACTGAAAGTCGGGGGAACGTTGGAGCTGCGGACCGACAGCGAAAACTACTACCGATTTGCGCTGGAGACGTTCAGTACTCCGGCTAAAAGCCGTTTTGACGTCCGAAAAAATCAGGACATCGCTATCAGCAGCAAATACGAAGATCGCTGGAAACGCCTCGAAAAAAACATCTACGACGTCACCTTTACTTGTGAAGCCGAGAGTCCCGATCCCGATATCGGCGGCAGTTTTACATTTTCATCCGCAAAAATCGATACCGCTGTTATCGATCGCCTCTCCAAAGATACCCATAAGCGCGACTGGGGCTTTTTGCATGTGGAACGGCTCTTTAGCATCGGTGAAGAGGGACGGATGATCCGTCTGGCGATGGGAAGTTTCGATCGGCCCGAGAGCACCTACGTGGTTATCGAAAACGGAAGTGCCCGCTATTACCCTGCATTGCCGGTTCGCTCCAATGCCAATCTCAAAGCCCATATCTTATTAGACGAGTTGATCCATGGATAAAGTTATCATCGCCGAAAATCTTTCTCTCTCATATAAAGAATTCGAGACCATCATCTCCAAAGCCAACTTCTCTATCGATGCCGGCAGTTTCGTCTTCATTACCGGTGCCAGCGGAAGCGGTAAATCTACTCTTCTAAAATCGTTTTACGGAGCCATTGAACCGCGTGCGGGGTCGCTGATGGTAGGCGGTGTCAAAATGAACCGCATCAGTACCGGAAAGCTCAATTTTCTCCGCAGACACGTAGGGATCGTTTTCCAAGATTATAAACTGATCAAGGAGTGGACGATCGAAAAAAACGTCATGCTTCCGTTGATCATCTCGGGGTACACCAAAGACGTGAGCGGAGCGCAGGTTCAAAAACTCCTCGGGCACGTCAAACTGATCCATCAATCGGGCAAATATCCGCCGGAACTGAGCGGCGGTGAGCAGCAGCGTGTCGCGATGGCTCGTGCGCTTGCGCATAATCCGATTTTGATTTTGGCGGATGAGCCGACCGGAAATCTGGATGAATATTCATCGGAGGTGATTTGGAACCTGCTAGAGGGGGCGAATACGCAGCTTAAAACGACTGTCGTCGTCGTGACCCACCATATCCCTTCTTCTATCAACGTACCGTATAAACATTATCATATCGAGATGGGGAATATTCATGAAATCTCTTAAAAATCATATCTCACTCATCATCGCCCTGTTTACCGTTTTATTCTCGGTTCAGATCTATGTTGCGGTCGACCGTACCATCGCCGCATACGAAACACGCCTCAAAAACGACTATTCGATCATCGTTGTCTCCAATAAAACTCTGACACCGACGGAGTTTAAAGCGATGGACAACCTGATTGAGCGGAGCGAAGCAATCGCAACAGATCAGGTGCTCGAACGCCTCAAAGGGGAGATGAGCAAAAAAAATCTCGATCTGCTCAAACTGACGTTGCCGAAATTCTATCGTCTCTATCTGAACCGTTTTCCGACGCCGTATGAGATCGAAAAACTGCAAAAACACCTCCAGAAAAATCCGGCTATCGAACGGGTCGAAGGGTATGCGCAAACCCATGACACCGTCTATAAACTCATGCTGCTGTTTAAAGACGTCGTGCAAATCTTCTCCATCGCGATTGCAGCGGTCACCTCCCTGCTCATCCTCAAAGAGATGCGTCTATGGCAGTTTCAGCATGCCGATCGGATGAGTATCATGGCCCTCTTCGGTGCTCCGGTATGGCTTCGTTCCGCCGTCTTATTCCGATTGGCAATCGTCGATGCGATCATCGCGACCGTCGTTTTGTGTCTGGCATTTTTCATCATCGAAGAATACGGATGGATGGATTTGCTGCTTCGGACGGTGGGAATCAGTATCCAGCTTTTTGATTTCGTAGACGATGCATTCCGATCGCTTCTGATTGCACTGGGTGTTTCGATCGTACTGACACTGACGATTGTTATCGGGCATGAAGAAGAGGAATAAATGAGAACCTCCGTCTCCCTGATACTGGCTCCGTTTCTGTGCCTCTCGCTGCATGCGGCAAAAATCGATGAAAAAATCAAAACAACCGCGAAGCAGCTGACAGAAACCAAACAAACCTATACTACCCTCAATGCCAAACTGGAAGAGACCGCCTCTAAAATCATCCAGCAAAAACAACTGGTTGGTGCCCAGCAGGAACATCTTAATTCTCTCGTAGACGAGCTCAAATCCAAAGAGAACGTCTATCAAAGCAATAAACAAACGCTTAAAATGTTGGAAACCCAGCAGAATATGCTGGTCAAAACCCAAAACGATATCGAACAACGGCTCGTATTCGCCATCGCGCGCAATACCTCGATTTCACTGCTCATCAACGACGACCGTGCCAAAGAGGCCGACGCGATTATCACCGAAGAGGCCCTGAAACTCCATCTCAAACAGATCAATGCCGAGATCAAAGAGCTCAATGCCCTGTTTGTCGAAAATAACGAAAAAATTGCGGGACTCTCTTCGCAAACGACGGTTTTAAAACAATCGATCGCCGTCATCGACAAACAAAAAAACAAAGTATTAGAGACGAAAAAAGAGAATGAAAAAGCGATAGCACAGCTTGAAAAAGAGAAAAACGACTATAAAAAATCGTTGAACAAAATCCTCAATCAACAGCGCTCGCTTCAAAACACCCTAGCCAACCTCAACATCATCAAACGCGAATCGCTCAAACCAAAAAAGCTGGTTGCACCGCAGCCGACAAAACCCGGTTCCAAACCGATTCCCGAAGATGTCAAACAAGCCGTTGCCGAATACAGCCCATCGAATGTCGCCCGCTATTCGGGTGAACGTACCATTGCACCGTTGGACGGATACACGGTTACCAAACGTTTCGGTCCTTACACGGATCCTATTTACGGAATCAAGATTTTTAACGATTCGGTCTCTTTGCGTCCGAATGAAGCCGATGCCAAAGTCAAAACCGTCCTAAACGGCAAAGTCATTTTGGCGAAACCGACCGCGATGCTGGACAACGTCATCATTATCGAACATGACAACGGATTACATACCATCTATGCGCATCTGGATAAAATCGCTCCGACCGTCGAAGTAGGAAAACGGATTAAACAAGGTTCCATCATCGGTCGTGTCGGAAAAGAGCTGATGTTCCAGGTCACTCAGCGCAACGCCCATATCGATCCGTTGGAAATGATCCGATAACATTATTCTCTCTGAGAATTCAGGGAAAACGATCTACCGTTTCTAACTAAAACGGCCAAACCGCATTCGCGATTTTGCTTCCCCATCCTTGATTATTCGAACGGTCGATATCCCCTTCGTTCGCATACATAATTTTGGCATCAGAAACTTTTGCGGAACTGATCTGGTTGTTTTGATCGATATCATACGGACGGATCACACCGCTAAGCTGCATGATCTGTTTTTGCTGATCGACCATAATCTCCCGACGCCCCGTAATGAAATAATTGCCGTTAGACATCACCTTGACGATACGAGCCGATACGGTTGTCGAAAACGATGCATTTTTCGTGGCGCTTCCCGATCCGCTGTACGCCGACGTCGATCCGCCGCTCAGGCTGATGTTGGCCAAACCGTTAAGTTTGTTCGCAGCAGAGCTTACCGCGCCGTTACCGCCTCCCGAACCGAAGATTCCACCGCTGAGACCCAACGTATCCGACTCGGAAAGCGCTTTACTCCCGACGTTCGAGCTGGTAGCCGTTTCCGAAATCACTACCGTGACGATGTCATTGACGTGCATCGCTTTATGATCCGAAAAGAGAGGGCTGTCTCCTTGTCCGAATAAGCTTCCGCGCGCAACAAAAACATTTTCTTCTTCCCTGGACGGCATCTCTTCGACGTATTTCGGAGGCGTGAACGAAATCTCGGGATCTACAAAATTCGCCGTACATCCTCCGATCATTAAGGAAAAAGAGAGAAGAGAAAGGGGGATAATGATACGCATACTGCATGGTCCTATCGGATTATTTAGCTATAATAAAGCAAAAATAGTTCCAAGGGATATTCCGATGAGTTTACGAGAACAGATCAACAATGACATCAAAACGGCGATGAAAGAAAAAGAGATCGCCAAACGTGACGCACTCCGCCTTCTAAGCAGTGCGATGAAACAGATCGAAGTCGACGAGCGCAAAGAACTCACCGATGAAGACGTGATCAAAATCATCCAAAAACAGGTTAAACAACGCAACGACGCAATGGCACAATACCGAGATGCCGGACGGGAAGATCTTTATGAGAAAGAGGCTTCCGAAGCGGCAATTTTCGAAGAATACCTTCCTAAACAGCTCACGGATGCAGAGCTCGAAAATGCCCTGCGCACGATCATAGCCGAAGTCGGTGCCGAATCGATGAAAGATATCGGACGCGTCATGGGAGCAGCATCCAAAGCCCTCGGAGCACAAGCCGACGGAAAACGTATTAACGAGTGTGCCAAAAAGATTTTAGGATAACCTACTGTAACGGCTCAGGGCGACCGTAATGGTACCCCTGAGCGTAATCGACGCCGATCTCTTTTAAGATTTGAAGAGTATCGGCATCTTCCACATACTCTGCAATCGTCTTTTTCCCGAATTCCTGCGCGATTTGATGAATATGCTTGACAAAAATACGGTCTTTTTCATTTACCGTAATATTTTTGACGAACTCACCGTCGATTTTGACATAATCGGTATCGAAATATTTGAGATAGACAAACGATGAGAATCCCGAACCGAAATCATCCAAAGCAAATGAAATCCCGATTTTTTTCATCGCTTCGATAATATCCATCAAGCCGTTGACGTTATGGATTGCCTCGCGTTCCAAAATCTCAATCGTTACCCCCGTTCTTTCGGAAAGGTCGGGATTACGCTCATAATGTGATTGAATCAGCGGTATATACTCCCCGCCGAACAGAGAATTTGTCGATAGGTTAAAAAAGAACCGCTTATCCCACATCCCTTTTTCTTCACGCAGTTTCAACCCTTTGGTCAAAATGATCTGATCGATTTTTGCCGCCAGTCCAAGGCTCTCCGCCACTTCGATGAACTGCCCTGCCGCCATAAACCGTTTGCCGTCACGGATACGCGCCAACACTTCATAACCGTAAAGTTCACCGGTTTGAACGTTATAAATCGATTGAACAAACGGCTCGAAACGGTCTTCTTCCATTGCCGTTCGAAGAAACTCCCCTTTTTTCTGTATCTCGGCAGCCATCTCCTGATCGCTTTGATCGGCACGCGCAATCGTATTTTTCCCGGCACGTTTGGCCTTATACATCGCCAAATCCGATCCGGTCTGCAACGACTCGATCGTCTCTCCTTGTTCAGGGTATTCGGCGATACCGAAACTGGCTGTAATCGTGATTTGATCGAACATCAGTGATATGGCCGTCGTTTCCAAACGCGAACGAAGTTTCTCGACAACCGCATACCCGTTTTCGTACGGAGTTTCAGGGAGAATCACAGCGAACTCGTCTCCGCCGATCCGAGCCAGAATATCGGCATTGCGGAGGTTAGAACCGAAAATCTCCGTAACCTCTTTGAGAACCAAATCCCCCGATGCATGTCCGTAAGTATCATTGATGTATTTGAAGTTGTCCAGATCGATCATCAAAATGGTAAATTTATGACCGTGACGAACGGAACGCTTGATCTCGTAACTCAAAAACTCCTCAAATTTGCGCCGATTATAGAGCCCGGTCAAATAATCGCGGTCGGAAAGTTCCTGAAGTTTTTCGTAATAGTCCTGAATCGAATCCAGCATACGGTTAAAATAGCTTTCGATATTTTTAACTTCCAGAATCTTCGTTTTCAGGCTAACCCGCTTGGCCATATCGTTTTTACTGATGATCTCCTGGATCAGGGTAATAAACTGCTTTAGCGGCTGAACAAGCAAGGAGTTGAGACGAAAATAGAGAATACTGAAAATCACGACGGTAAAAACGACAAAAAAGATGATGAAAGAGTTGATCATCGTCGTAAGCGAAATCTTGAGATTTCCTACCGGAAAACGGACATCGATAACACCGTTGATATCGCCTACTTTGGCATTGGTGTGACATGCAAGACACTCTTGTTTTACAACAATCGGATAGAGATAGCGGATCTCTTCGTCACCCGTCAAGATGTCTTTTCCCCGCATTGCATCGGCAACCATCGGGTCGTGTTCGCGAATCTGCTTGTCCTGTAACCGCTCGCCGAAAAGTTCGGCAACGATCGGACTGCGATAGGCATTGATCCGCATATTCGGCTCAACTTTGTTCAAGCGGATGATGATCGAGTCGAGTTCCTCTTTGCTCCACCCTTTTTCCATGGCCGAATAAAGAGCTTCAAATGCCATTCTGCTGGTTTTACGGGCATCGACACGCGCCAAATCGTCAATGGCCCGTTTTTTGATATACATACCGTACAAGAGAGCGACGGCTAAACTCGTCAATAAAGAGAGAATGACGGTCTTCGCAATCAGACGCTTATAGGTTGTATATGTCTTCATATTTCACCGCTTTTCAGTTATTTTTGGATTATAACACAATGCTTTTAAAAAAAATCTAGCTATTTTACCGAGGCAATCCTGAAAGCAATGGAATTTTGAAATATAAGAGGATGTGAATATTGACACGTCACTACCCCTTCGCACGGAGAAATCACTTTTTCGAGCTTAGCGCCGCTAAGGGCATCGGTTATACGTCCCAATAAATCCCCTTTTTGCACGAAAGTACCGCACGTGACGGAAGAATCGAAAATACCGGCAAACGACGCTTTGATAATCGTAATATCCTCAGGTTCGATGATATTGCTTTGGAATCCTTCAAAGGTCGGGGAGTTTAACATTCCCCGTTTGGCCATAAAGCGGATTAATGCCCCTTTGACTTCGCCGGTCGAAAAATGATCGATCATCCCGTTTTTGCCGAAAACAATCGAGAGGGCTTTGGTCTCCCATAGCTGCCAGTTATATTGCAGCATGACCGTTTCGATCGGACTGTAAGGACGGTAATGGATAAAACGGATGCCCATATCTTTGGCCGATTCGATATCCTCATAACCGCTTTGAATGATTTTCACATACGGCAGGCATACCCCCTGATCGCGGCGCCCTTCCAGAATGATCCCGTAATCGAACCCTTTAAGGGCTTCAAACAATTTTGCGGCAATCCGCTGTGTCGTCTCCCCCTCGGCATATCCCGGAAACATCATATTGATATCGGTTTTATCCAGCGGCCAAAACGTCTCTCCCATATTCAGTGCATACGTATTGACGGCAGGAATCACCAGTATTTTTCCGATGATTTTCCCCTCTTCCTCTTTTTGGCGCAGATATTCCACCAGACGCGAAGCGACGTAAAGTTGATTGATGTGATCTCCGCTCATCGCTCCGACGACAGCCAACGAAGGGCCTTTTGTCTCTTCTCCGAATACAAAC
Source organism: uncultured Sulfuricurvum sp. (assembly GCF_937936435.1). Taxonomy (GTDB): domain Bacteria; phylum Campylobacterota; class Campylobacteria; order Campylobacterales; family Sulfurimonadaceae; genus Sulfuricurvum. The sequence goes on from NZ_CALDDG010000076.1 coordinate 19,273, forward strand.
CCTTCGACGATCAGCGGAGCGCGGTTCGGGGATTTTATATTTATGATCTCGATACGCTTCATCCGTTTTCTCCAAAAATACGCCCGACCAACGAGCCTTCATAGACGATCGGATAGGCTCTTAGAGTAAAGAGTATCCCTCCTATCGGAGCGACCACTTCATCCAGCGTCTTGCCGCTGAGCGGATCGACGATATGCCCGACGAGGGAACCCTTCTCTATCATCTGGCAGTGTTCGATGGAAGGGACGAAAAGCCCCGGGCAGGAAGCGTTTAGATACGCGACCTCACCCACATGCGACTGAATCGGGAAACGGACATCCAACGGTTCGATATCCAAAAAGCCTTCGTGAGCCATCAGATTTAAAATCCCGTCCAGAAGTTGATGCCCATAGGCTTTACCCAGTCTCATCCCCACCCCCATCTCGACGACGAGGGTTTTGGTACCCAACGTATTCATCGCATGGGCAAATGTCGATTCCAAAACCGTCACGGCGTCGTGTACCCAGACGAAATCAATATTAAGCTTATTCGCAAGCGGTACCAGCGTCTTCTCCTGCGATTTGGCGATTCGTACCTGAGGAATCTCACGTAAAAATACGTTACTGGAATGGATATCGATGGCGATCTCGCTCCCTTTGATCGCGTTGACGACACTGTCGGCGATCTGGGCGGGGAGAAAATCGTTTTTGCTCCCCGGAAAAACGCGGTTCAAATCGACACTGTAAAACGGGACGGAACGGGTGATACTGTCCAGTCCCAAAGAGTTGATCGCCGGATAGATGTCGATTGTCGCCTTTATTTTATCGGGATTGGCCCGCAGCCACTCTCCCAGCAAAAAACAGACATATTGCCCTTCCAATTCATCTCCGTGTATCCCGCTGACGATGGAGATACGTTTGAGCGTTTCACCTCGGGAAGGGATATAACGGCACCGTTGTATTCGAAACTGTTCACCGACCGGCAAATCGATCGAAAACACCTCTTCTATGATCCCCACACCGACTCCTTTAGTGTTGCGATTGCGACATCACAGTATCGTTTTGGATCACTCGGTCGACAACGTTATTTAAAAAAGCAAGAAATTTCGGAATATCAGACGTCGTGATATTAAACGGCCGGTAGTGGCGGTTCAGCTGCCGTGCGGTAGCATTGATCGTCTCGATGTCCGCAGCCGCCATATCCAATTCTCCGTACAGACGTAAAATCAAATCGAGCCGTTCGACCTGCTGACCGAAACGGATGAGCTGATACGCACGCGTTCGGTCAAGCTCGGAAGAGAATATTCCCAAAATCAGACTGAAGTTATCGATCGTCTCTTGAAGATACGTAGGACTGACCGCACGATTGTGTCCGATCATCAGATGGTTGTAAATCTTATTGAGAGTCGCAAATCCGCGTTCGTCAAGCAGGTGACGCGTCGCTATCGCATTTTCCCGAGCCATTTTTATAATCGATTCGATGCTCCCGACATGGGAACCGTATACACCTGCTTTAAGAAAATCCATAGCATTTTTATACTCGATATCGATCCCCATTTTGGCAAAAAAGTTTTTTCCCTCGTCGAAATCACGGTCGATGACATAATCGTAACTCTCCAATATCCCGACCAAAAGGGTCTGTGCCCGCTGCACATAGCGTCCGAACCAATAAAGATTCTGCGCCGTATTAACCGAAATCGGTGCACCGTCCATCATAATTCCACCACCCATGTATCTTTAAATCCGCCCCCTTGGGACGAGTTGACCAAATAATTCCCCTCTTCCATCGCATATCGGGTGAGTCCTCCCATGCTGACGCTCACCTCTTCCCCGTAAATGACGTATGCACGCAAATCGGCTTTACGTGGAACGATACCCCCCTCCATCATACACGGAAGATCGTAAAACTCGATTACCTCCTGCGCGATAAAACGGCGCGGATCGTCTTCGATCATTTTAATGATCTCGGCGCGCTGTTCAGGACTCAGACGGTTTCCGAACAAGACACCGTATCCCCCTGCTTCGGCGACATCTTTAATCACCAGTTTATCGATGTTCTCCAGGACGTATTTTCGATCTTTTTCATAATACGGCAGATAGGTCGGCGCATTCGAGAGAATCGGCTCTTCTCCCAGATAGTACTTCACCATCTGAGGGACAAAATAATAGATCCCTTTATCGTCCGCGACACCGTTTCCGATTCCGTTCATTATCGCAACGTTTCCGGCTCTATAAGCACTCGCCAGATGAGGCACTCCGATCAAACTGTCGGGCTCGAACTCTTCGGGATCGAGGAAATCGTCATCCAACCGCCGGTAAATCGCACCGACGCGTAGATTTTCGCCGTTGTAAGCACGCAAGAAGACTTCATTGTTTTCTACCAGCAAATCATCCCCCTGAGCCAAAGTCGCGCCGGTGATTTTTGCCAAATAGCTGTGTTCGTAATACGCCGAGTTATACCGTCCCGGAGTCAACACGACATTGATCCCTCCGGTATTGACATAATCCATTGCCGCTTTGAGTTCGTCGCCGTACTGTTTTATTTTGGAAATCTTCATCAGCTCGAAAAACTCAGGGTAAGTATGACGAAACGCACGCCGTATCGTCAACGGATAGCTGACCCCGCTGGGAACGCGCAGGTTGTCTTCGAGGATCACCCATTTACCGCTTACCGCATCTTTGACCAGATCGATCCCGCTGATGTGGGTTCGAACCGCTTTGGGAGGGACGACACCCATGAATGACGGGAGAAACCCTTTTGCCGAATCGACATATTCGCGCGGAACGATTCCGTCGGCTAAAATTTTTTGATCGGTATAAATATCGTTGAGAAAGGCGTTGAGGGCTTTTACACGCTGAACGATACCGGCTTCGAGGGTATCAAACTCCGCTTTCGGAATGATCCGGGGAATCATATCGAACGGAAAAGAGCGCTCGATAAAATTACCGTCTTTAAAAAGGTTAAAGTTAACCGCATTGGTCTCTAAAAACTCTTTAAACTCTGAAACTTTTGTCTGATCAACGCTGTCGAATATATCGTAAAACTTTTGTAATTCCGGACTTGTCGGTTCGATCATGAACACCCCTTGAGAAATATAGGACTAACTCAATCATATCCTAAACTCGTATCAAGGGTTGCTTAAAAAACAATCAAATAGTATTTTTAACCGTTTTTCAGTGTACGCAGTGCCGTTTCGACATCATCCTGACGCATCAGCGACTCTCCGACGAGAAAAGCGTCGACCCCCGCTTTATTTAAATCTTCAAGCTGCCCGTGTTCGTAAATTCCGCTTTCGGCGACGATGATTTTTCCGTTCGGAATCAGAGGAATGAGATCGTAGCTGAGATTCATATTCATATCGAACGTTTGAAGGTTGCGATGGTTGATCCCGATGATGTCCGCTCCTGCGGTGATCGCTTTGGTCAATTCCGATTTATCGTGAATCTCGACCAACGCTTCCATCCCCAGATGGCGGGTATAGTTCAAAAGTTCTTTGAGTTCGCTCGTCGAAAGCGCCGCAGCGATCAGAAGAACGAAATCGGCTCCGTAGACCAACGCTTCGAGAAGCTGATATTTAGAGACGATAAAATCTTTACGCAAGAGCGGAATACCGACATATCGGCGAATCTCTGCCAAATAGTCGAGATTCCCCTGGAAAAAATGGGGTTCGGTCAAAATAGAGACGGCATTCGCGCCTCCGCGCTCATACGCCTGCGCTATCGCTACGGGATCGAAATCTTCGCGGATCACTCCCTTGGACGGAGAGGCTTTTTTCACTTCGGAGATAATACGGTACGGTTCTTGTGGCGTCGAGGTCAAATACGGTCTGACATCACGCGGTGCGCGCGCGTTGAATGCTAAAGAGCGCCCCAGCCACTCCATACTAAACTTGGCTTCGCGCTCTTTTAAATCCTCTTTCGTTTTTTTGATGATCTCGTCTAATATCATTCTTACTCCTTAACTTGACATGCTTGAATCGCTTTGAGATGGTCTTTTACCTC
>NZ_CALDDG010000077.1 GCF_937936435.1 uncultured Sulfuricurvum sp.
AAAGTGCGCGCCGCACGGCAGCGTCACGTACCGCGTCGTCACCGATGAAATCGCTGAGGTGTATACGCAGGCCGTCGATTCGGATGGAGTCGACGGTATGGTCACCATGGAGCATTTTCATCAGGCTGTATTTGAGCGAGATGGTTTTGGCAGAGCTTTTATCGCTGTGAACGTTGTGAAGGGTAAATCCCTCAGACAATGAACCTTCGGCACGCTCATAATGGATATTGAGAGGTTTGAAGATATACATATTGACGAGTTCCAGACTGTCGCTGCGAAAAGCGATATACAAAGCGGCCGAACCGAGGAGAATCGATCCGTAAAGGAGAAAATGAAACGTCACAAACAGATGTTTTAGCCATTTTAACCAGTGTCGGGGGATGCGTGACATCAAAAGAGTTCCCCGATTCGAAAATGGATCGCGTATTGGCTGAAGTCTTCAGGGTCGATTCCGAAATCGATAGCGATAGGTCCTACCGGAGTGACATAGCGCAGCCCGGTACCGACCCCCCAGTACGCCTCGTTGGCATAGTCGGGTATATACCGCTGCGATGCGAAGGTGACGTCTGAAAACAGCACTCCGCGAAACTCTTCATAGATCGGAAAACGGTATTCCAGCGATCCTTCGGTGAGGGAGTAAAAACCGATCGGGTCTCCGTCACTGTTTTTCGGTCCGAGATCGCGGTAGGTATAAGCACGGTTGGAATTCATCCCCCCGGCATAAAAGCGGTATGAGGAGGGGACGCTTCCGTCATACACCCGCAATGTTCCCCATTTACCGCGCACTCCGATCGTGTGTTCTCCGAAACTTTGGATATAGGCGGCAGTGAGGAGGGTTTTAAAATAGGTTGCATCCGAAAGGCCGGGCGTGTAGAGCGAACCCATAAAATTTCCGTTGAGCCAGTACCCTTTGGTCGGGTTAAGCGGTTTGTCCCGTACATCGTAGTTCAACTCCCCGATCGGAGAGATGAGGGCGAGTTTATCGTTAGGGAAGGTAGCGGTATCGGTACTTTCATAGGTTCGGACCTGATCGAACAAGACCCCCGCCATCGCCGATGCCGGAGTATCTTGATATTTTGCGGTCATTTTTTGATAGGTACTTTCGGTTTTATACCCGTCGAAGACCTCGTTTTTATACCCGATTTCTCCCCCCAGCAAACCGCGGTTTTCGAGAGGCAATGCGATGCTGCCGGATGCTTCTTGTTTGATGGTCGAATAGCGCGCGTCCAGAGAAAGGGTTTTGAGATCGCCTAAAAAATTACGGTGTTTGATCCCCATTTGCGCCGTCGGCCCTTCGTCACTGCTGTACCCGAGACCTGCCGTAAAGCGGATGGGGCGTTCGTCCTCTTCGATGCTCAAAGAGATAGGGACGACGCTTCCGTTGCGCTCATTGTCATTGATAATAACACGGGTGATCCCTTCTTGGGCGTAGAGCGCTTCATAGCTTTGTTGGATCGCTTCAACACTGTAAGGGTCGCCCTCTTCAAAGCGGAGCATCGATGCAGTGAGACGGCCGTCGATATTGGGAGTCGATTCGACACTGATTGCTCCGAAAGTGCAGGGTTCACCGGGTGTGGCTTCAAACAAAAGATAGGCCCGATCGGTTTCGATATCGACCCAGGCTTTTGAGTTAAATTGGGCGTTACAATACCCCTCTTGGGCGTAGCGCTTTTTCATTTCGGTTTTCGAGGCTGAAAATTTTTCTTGATCGAACAGATCGTCGTTATGCAGAGTGATGGCCGAATCGATATCGATTTGACTGTTGATTTTGACGTCGCCGACACGGATCGGATTGTTTTCCTGTACAGTAATGATAATCTCTTTTGCCGTTGTCTCCGAGGTGATTTTGACATGATAAAACCCTTTGGATCGGTAAAAACTTGTCAATGCCGAAAGGGTTTGGGAGAGGGCGAGAGGATCGATGGCAGGGTGATCTTCCCACACTTCGACGGCATAAGGCTTTCGTAATCCCAAGGCTGCGAAGAGCGCGTCATCGGAGATTTTTTCATTGCCGTTGAATACGAGGGGAAGCGGTGCTGCAAAGAGAAGGAGGGATGATGTCAGCAAAAGCGTAACAATGCGCATCCGTCTCTCCTTACTAAAGTGGCTTATTTTACCCTAAATGCCCTCAACAGATACATAACGATAGCGAGTTCGAGCGGAAATAACAGCATATGGAGAAGATATACCTGCATCGAGGCATCGGAAATACCGAAATGTTCAAGCCCTTTGTAAAATCCGTAGGAGAGGAGAAGCCCGGCGAGATAACCTTGTTGTTTGGCGACATCGATCCATCCCATCACACGTGCTTTTCGGGCAAAATGGGTTTCGGCACGCGCCAAATATCCTCCGGCCGTAAACGAAAGCTGGTAGGCTCCGTATACGATCAGCGCCGTCAACGGATGACCATTAAATAGGAGAAAATAGCCGATCATAAAGAGCATGATAATCTCGGCGGCGACGGAGAAGATAAAAAAACGTTTCAGCACCATCAGCCGATGATAAAGATAGGCCATTCCCATAAGTCCCAGAGCCAGAAGAATTCCTCCGATCGAAAAGGTCGAAGGGCTGAGCGAACCGTAGATCGTAAATACCGATCCCCCCACGATTCCCGTGAAGAGAGAGTTTAAAAACTTATAACGGATATAGGGGTGGAAATAGAGTTTCATTAGAATTTGGTAGTGAGCCCGACATACACACTTCGTCCCGGAGTGCCGTATCCGCTTACTTCCTGATAGCGTTTATCGCCCAGATTTTCTCCGCGGAGATAGAGGGCGAGACTATCGTTCACCGCATAATTGACGACGGCGCCGAACAAAGTATAACGTCCTGTTTGTATTGTTTTCGCCGTGTTATCGTAGCGTGTTCCGATATAGTTCGCATTTGCATTCAAAGAGAGCTTCTCCGTCGGATAATAACTGAGTGATCCGGTCACTGTCTCTTGCGGCCGTCGTGCGAGCGTATTGCCGTCTTTGTCTTTTGCAAAAAGCCGGTTATATGCCAAATCGAATGCCACAGCCTCAGAGAGAGTATGACTGTAACGCACTTCATAACCTTTGAGATGGGATGTCCCTTCTACTTGTTCATTCACATAGGTTGAGGGATTGTACCCGATGAGATTGGTAACACGGTTATTATAATATGTTAGGCTTAGATGTTTGTATTGGACGGTCGCATCAAGACTTTTAGTCGTTTCGGGCTGTAGGTTCGGATTTCCGTAATATCCCGCATAAAGCTCATACAAAGAAGGGACCCGGTAAGCCGTTCCGTAGTTCGAACTCAGGACAATATCATCGTTGAGAAAATACTTTGCCCCTATTTTTCCGGTTGTTTTATCCTTAAAGGAGTCATAGGTATCGCGGCGGATGGATTCCGTCACTACAAAGCTGCCGATCGAATTGGTATTGGTGGCAAAGAGACCTTGTGAATTTAGTTTATGGATACCGATAGTATCTTTTGAACGGAGTGTATTCGCGCCGATTACCAGAGAACCGTCTGCATTGTAATGAAAGGTTCCGATAAGATTGAACTCCCTGTTTTCCCCTTTAAATTCGGTCGTATATCCAAGCGGATCTTTTTTGTCGAAAGTAGTTAGGGCATAGGTTGCATCAATATAGTCCTCAGCGTTAAAAGCATGGCGATAACCGATATTTCCCAAGCGGTTGATTTGGTGAATTTCATTGGCGGTACTGTCAGGCTGGGCATACGCGTCATAGTCGATTTTGGCATCTATCAGGGTCATTTGGGCACGAAGCGTATCCTGGGCGCTCAGATCGTACCCCAGTTTTACATTCACTGTTTGGTTACGATAGCCGTCGGATTCATACTCATCCGGATTGTGATGGGGGGGTGTTATTGCTGAAATGCCGTCTGTTCGTATCTGATTAACGCCGAGATAGTAGGAGAATGCACCGAGTTTTTGCGAAATATTCGCTCCGGCTTTGGTCGTCGCATAACTGCCGTATTCAAGATTGCCGTTCATTCTGAGTTTGTCGGTTGCTTTTTTGGTGATGATATTAATGACACCGGCTACCGCATTTGCTCCCCAAATGCCGCTTTGGGCTCCGTGTATGATCTCGATGCGTTCGATATCGTTAACCATCAAATGCTCAAGCTGCCCCTGCCCTTTGGTCGTCGTCGGATCATTGTAGCGGATGCCGTCGATCATAATAACGGTATTCTCAGAGCTGAAGCCCCGCTGGAAAAAAGAGCTTTGCTGTCCGATACCGCCGCTTTGGGCAATAGCGATATTGCCGGGAATACGCAGAGCGTCTATAACTGATGTTATGTGTTTCTCTTCGAGCTCTTGGGCAGTTATGATGTTGATGTTGGCAGTAACGTTATTGAGGGATTGTTCAATCTTGGAAGCCGATACGACGATCGGATTAAGCTGAAGGGTATCAGCCTCTAGTGAGGCAACAAGAGTCGCACAGGCGACAAACGATAGTGTATATTGAAACATAGATGTCCTTGAAAAATAGTACTGGGCGATGAGGTAAGGACACTTTGCGGAGGGGAAACCGTCGAATAGGTATGGATAGGATGGGTCGGGCAGATCCATGCTATCCGCGTAATGTTTTGGATCAGGCGGATTTCAGACGCATACGCTTGGATCGCGGCGAGGGAAAAGTAGCCTTTTCCGAACCCTTTCGGTGCATGCATACGTCTCTTCCTCCCTTTTTTTGGGAGAATTATAGCGCAAAGAGAGATCGGGGGGAGGGATTAAGACTTGAACTGTCCCAGCTGGGTATTGAGGTTCGTGGCCGAGTCATAGAGTTCGCTTGCGATTTTAGAGATTTGCTGAATCTCTTTTTGATTGCTTTCCGAGAGGTTTGACATTTCGGAAACTTTGGCGATGATCTCTTTGATCTTACGGGCCATATTTTCAGCTTCTTCGACACTTTTGCGGCTTGCATCGACATTGGCGCGCAACACGGTGGAGGCGGAATCGATTTTAGCATCGATCTCTTCGCTTTGTTCGGCAAGGCGTTCGATGTTTTCACTGTTGGTATTCATCATGTCGGAAGAATCGGAGATGGATTGGATGACGATGGAGATCGTCGAATTAATCTCCGTCAAACTTTTCTGGGTCCGTTCGGCGAGCTTGCGCACTTCGTCGGCGACAACGGCAAAACCGCGTCCGTGTTCTCCCGCCCGCGCCGCTTCGATAGCCGCATTGAGCGCGAGAAGATTGGTTTGATCGGCAATATCGGAGATGATACTCAACACGCCGCTGACACTGGCCGCATCGCTGGAGAGTTGTGCGAAACGTTCGGAGAGCTCATTGCTCATCTGTGTCGTATTGTGGATTTCACGGGTAATGACATTGGCGATTTCGCGGACATGACCCAGCTCTTTTTCGGTCGATTGGCTATTGATCAAGGTATCTTTTGCCATGCTGACGCTTTGTTCCAATGTCGCTCCGATTTCGGCAGCGGTGGAGTTGGTGTTTTGGGCAATCAAATTCGTTTTCTCCGACTGTGCGGAGAGATTGGTAGCGGCGGTATTGAGTGTTGAAGTCGAACCGACGGCGGAAACGGTGATACGTTTTGTGTCATTGATAGTCGTTTGAATTTTGCCGATAAATTGGTTGAGATAGTGACTTGCTATACCGATCTCGTCGTTCTTATTGAGGATCGGAAGCCGTTTGGTCAGGTCGCCGTTTCCGTGTGCCAGATCGGAAGAGACATGATCGAGTTCTTCGATAGGATGGAGAATACTGGTGCCCGAAAAATAGTTGATTGCGATCAAGATTGCGGTGAGAATCGTGCCTAACAGGAGAAACCATTTAAAAAAGCTCGCTTTGAGTTCGTCAAAATAGTCGGCTTTGTTGATCCCCGGAATTACCCACATATCCCATGCGGGAATATAACGGTAGGCGGCGATTTTATCCTGCCCCGTTGTTGCGGAGACGTATTCGTAGATGCCGCCGGCTTTATCGCTGCGGATATGGTCGACGTAATCATGCCCCGCTTTGTTTTGTCCTTCGTCTTCGGGTTTGGGGTGGATCGTCATAACCCCTTCGGCGTTGATAAAATAGACATAGCCGCTTTTGCCGATTTTGATTTTTTTGATCTCGTCTTTGAATTTAGAGTCTTCGTATCCTTTCGGTTCGAGCTCGGCGATAAAATTGATATTTTTTTCCAATGCGTCGGCAACGGTGTTGAGATCGCTGGTCATGATCTCTTTGATAGAGCCGACCGCAATGAAGTATGCTACAATCACACTCATAAGGATAGCCCCTACGGCGGCTGCGAGATTGACGATGAACTTGGCTTTGATAGTGTTGAAAAGAGTCATTTTCTGTTCCGTAACGGTAAAATTGCGTCATTGTAGTTCTCTTTTTCTAAAGCGAAGGTAAAATATGAGATTTTCTTATTTGAAACAGATCGCGTCCTATATGGAAAGATTCACCCATATCACTGCGGCGTACCGATTTGACGATACCGGTATCCGGCTCATTTTCGACAAAGAGAACAGTTGGAATTTCGATATGTCCCGGGGGAATTCTGCGATCAGCATTACCGACGTGAGTCACCGTGGGAAAATGTATCAAGCCCCTTTTGACGTGTTGCTGGCAAAACGGTTTAATCGCTCGAATATCGTCTCCGTTACGCTTTACAACAATGATAAAGTGATCCGTATAACGGTTACTCAAAGCGGTTCGTATAAAAGCGAAACGACGATCTTGCAGCTCGAATTTACGGGAAAACATACCAATGCGATCATTCTGGATAAAGACGAAATCGTGTTGGAGGCGTTACGCCATATAGACGAGGATGTTTCCAGCCGAAGTGTCCGCGTCGGACAAAAACTTGATCCTCTCCCGACCCCTCCGTATACTCCGCAGGAGTATCCTATCGACAATGTCCGCGCATTTTTGATTCAAGAGTCCTCCCGCCGCAGTTTCGAACGGCTTGAGCGTCTTAAACATGAGAAAAAAGCCCTGATGGCCAAAAAACTTCAGACTCTGAAAAAACATATGGAAGGGCTCGAAGATGAATCGGCTTTAATAAACGAAGCCGAAAATGCACAGCATGCCGGACATCTGCTTCTTGCAAATCTCGGGGTAATCAAACCTTACGAACGGTTTGCCGAGCTAAACGATTTTGACGGGAAACCGCTTCGGCTGGAGCTGCCTGCGGGCTGCACAACACCCTCACGGTGCGCTGAAGCTTATTTCAAACGTTCCAAAAAAGCGAAACAAAAAGCACTCGGACTCTATCGTGAAAGAAACAATCTCATCGATAAAATCCGCCATATCGAACTTTTTATCCAAACCCTCAGCGAAGCAAAAACACCCGAAGAGATCGCTCTTTTATTCCCTCCTAAAAGCAGTGCGTCAAAATTCAAAAAATCGGATTCGATCGCCGAATTTTGGATCGAGGGGGTAAAAGTCTCTTTGGGGAAAAGTGAAAAAGGGAATATCGAGCTACTCAAAAATGCCAAAGCGCGGGATATATGGATGCATCTTAAAGACCGTCCGTCGGCACATGTCGTGATCTCTACCGATAAACAGCAGTTGCCTCAGCGTTTGTTGGAAACGGCGGCAAAACTGTGCGTCGATTTTTCCGTATTTGAGAAAGGGCGCTATTTGGTCGATTATACTCCGAGAAGAGAGGTGAAGATGCAAGAGGGTGCTAATGTGCTTTATACCAATTATAAGACTCTCAGTATCGAAAAAACGGGCGTAGACGACGGATTTTCCACAAGAGGAGATTCGAAAGCACCTTAAGAAGCGGGAATTTTTCCGTAGCGTTGTTCACAGAAAGGATAGTATATGGCAGAAATCGGTCCTATCGGCAGTGCTATTTATGTCAATCAACAGATGGCAAGCGTTGCGAGTGAGAAAAATGCGGTCTTAAACCGATTCGAATTACAGGCATTAGCCGCCGCCGAAGCCTCGAAAGAGGCAAAAAAAGAGATTGAAGAGGTACGGCCTACAGAGGAGAACCACGGGGTGGATCCAGACAGGGAACATACTAAAGAACAGGCTGAACAGGAGGAAAAACGTTCCGAACATCCGGATGAGGAAGAGTCTTCGGATGAAGCTCCCGCACAACCTTCTTTGCATCTGCTGGATATCAAGGTTTAGATCTACCGTATAAAATCGGCGGCTCGGCTCCTGCTTTGAATGAGCGTTATTTATGTTATAATCGCGCTATTCTAACACTATTGGTCGACCTAAGATGCAAACCGCAAAAAACTCAATTCAAGAACGCATTGTCACTGCGGTCTTTCTCGTGATAGGGGTCCTTGTTGTCGGACTTATCAACAATTTTTGGCTGATGTGGAGCGTGATGGGAGTCATCTATCTCTTGGCTTTTCATGAAGCGTCACGTCTGTTTAATATCAACAATAACTCCCTCTACGCTTATGCCGCCATCCTTTGGCTTGCCGCCGCGCTCTACCCTTACGGCGAAGATTTGTTCATTATTGCCGGACTCATTTTTGCGGCAGCGGTAGCTTATACCCAAAACATACCGTGGAAAAACTTTTTTCCGTTTGTCTATCCGACGGCGGGGATGCTTTTTATGCTCAGTATGTATCAAGAATACGGTGTCGGTGCTTTGCTTTGGCTGCTCGTCGTCGTCGCATCGGCGGATGTCGGAGCATATGTCGTCGGACGCAGCATCGGAAAAACGCCGTTCAGTATCTCCTCTCCGAGTAAGACGCGTGAAGGGGTATACGGCGGAATTGCCGTTGCGACGGGTGCCGGATTTTTCATCGGTGTAACGATCGTTGATATTCCGCAGGCGATTATTATCTCAATGATGTCCGCTATCGGTGCGGTTTTCGGCGATTTGTTCGAGAGCTATCTCAAACGTCGCGCGGGTGTTAAAGACAGCGGTTCGATTCTCCCGGGTCACGGCGGTGTACTGGATCGTATCGACGGATATCTTTTTGCATCCATCATTATGCTCGTTCTCCTTCGGGGCTTGGTTTGATACTACTGGGCTCCACCGGTTCGATTGGAGTCAATGCGCTCAATATCGCAAAACAGTTTCAGCTATCGGTTGATACCCTCGTAGCCGGACGCAATATTGCCCTTCTTAACGAACAAATCAAAGAACATCATCCCAAACGCGTTGTCGTTATGCGCGAAGAAGATTGTTCGTCAGTAAGCCATCCCGACGTTCGCTTCGGCGAAACAGCGATTCTGGAAGCTATCGAAGAGTCTTCGTCGAACCATGTGATTAACGCTTTGGTCGGTTTTGTCGGATTCCGTCCGACACTAAAAGCGCTCGAATGCGGTAAGCGGGTCGCGTTGGCCAATAAAGAGTCGCTAGTGGTCGGAGGATCGTTCGTCGACACCTCTTCGATTGTTCCGATCGACAGCGAACATTTCGGGCTATGGTATTTACAGCATGGTGCCCGCCGGATTGAGCGGATGATTGTGACGGCCAGCGGAGGAGCGTTCCGTGACTGGCCTCTGGATAAACTTGCCGATGCGACGCTGGAAGATGCATTAAAGCATCCCAACTGGTCGATGGGGCGAAAGATCACTATCGACAGTGCATCGATGGTGAATAAACTGTTTGAACTTTTGGAGGCCCGCTGGCTTTTCGGCGAGGGGGAATACGACGCGCTGATTGAGACTAAGTCTTTGATTCATGCTATGATCGATTACAGCGACGGATCGACGACTGCCCACTTCGCCCATGCCGACATGCGTTTGCCGATCGCATACGCTCTGATGGGCAGTGTGGATACGCCGATCGTCGATCGGATTGATTTGACCCGTATCGGTTCATTAGAGTTTCGTTCAATCGATCCGCAGCGTTATCCTATCTGGCAAGTGAAGAATGAATTGCTTCGCAACCCTTCGCGCGGAGTCATCGTCAATGCAGCCAATGAAGCCGCGATTGAACGTTTTATGGCGGGAGATATCCGTTTCATCGATATTTCCACATTGATTTTAGACGCGTACGAAGCGTTTAGCGCTTCTCCCCGCTCGGTTGAAGAGATTTTTGCGATGGATGCGGAAGTGCGGCATTTTGTACGGAACCGAAAATGTTAAAAGTACTGATATTTCACGGTTGGCACGGCAGTGATCTTCCCCACTGGCAGGCGTGGCTGGCGCAGGAGCTGGTTCTTTCAAACTGTATTGTCGCATTCCCTCAGCTTTCAAATAACGCCGCACCGCAAAAAGAGGTATGGATAGAAGAGGCACTGGATGCCGTCGTTGCGTTCAAACCCGATATCGTCGTCTGTCATTCATTGGGGAATATCTTATGGTTTCATCTATGTGAAAGTCTGCAAACTCGGGTTCGCAAGCTCCTTTTGGTCGCTCCGCCGCGCGATCACAGCGACACTCCTGAAGTCTGTACCTTTTTTCCTTCCCCCGTTCCGGATGATTTGCATTCGGATGAGACGTTGATGGTGGTTTCCGATAATGATCCGTACATGGGGATCGAGGAATCGATCTCGCTAGCGTTTAAACTCGGGGTCGAGCTCAAGATCATAGAAGGGGCAGGACATATCAGCAGTTCGTCGAACTATGGGCCGTGGCCCTGGGTCAAAGAGTGGGTTCTTACATGATTTTAAGCATCGAAAGTTCGTGCGACGACAGCTCCATCGCGATCACCGAGATCAAAAGTCGAAAACTGATTTATCATAAAAAGATTTCTCAGGAACTCGAACATTCCCGATACGGAGGAGTTGTCCCTGAACTTGCCAGCCGTTTGCATGCACAGGCTTTGCCGGCTATCTTAAGCGAGTGTGAACCGTGGTTCCCTTTTTTAAAAGCGGTTGCGGTTACTAACGAGCCGGGCTTAGGGGTAACGCTCATCGAGGGGGTTACGATGGCCAAGGCGCTCAGTATCGCGTTATCCATTCCTATTCTTCCGATCAATCATCTCAAAGGTCATATTTATTCTTTATTTATTGAAAAAGAATCGCTATTGCCTATAACCGTATTGCTCGTTTCAGGCGGACATACACAGCTTATCGAAGTGAAATCCTTTCAAGAGATGCAAACGGTTGCGACGACGATGGACGATAGCTATGGAGAGAGTTTCGATAAAGTGGCGAAAATGATGTCGCTGGGATATCCGGGCGGCCCGCTGATCGAAAAATTGGCGCAAAGCGGTGATGCGAACCGTTTTGCTTTTACCGTCCCTTTATGGCAGTCTCCCCTCATCGCATTCAGTTATTCGGGACTGAAAAATCAGGTCAGACTTGCAGTAGAAGCCCATGATGCTTCTTCTTATCCCGATATCGCCGCGGCCTTTCAAAAAACGGCCACAGACCATCTGATCCAAAAGCTCAAAAAATATTTTAAATCCCATCCTCCGATCCGTTTCGCAATTGTCGGCGGTGCGAGTGCTAATCTCTATTTAAGAGAGCAAGTCTCCGGGCTCCTGCACGGATACAAAGCGGATTTTTTGCTATCTGAACTTCAGTATTGTTCCGATAATGCCGCCATGATAGGACGCGCGGCTCTGGAAGCGTACCAAAACGGCGAGATGAGAGGCTATCGCGAGATTCCTATCAACCCCCGTTGTAAACTGTGAAAAAGCTTAATTAGAAACATCTCTTTCATAATTCAGAGTCGAATTATCCGATTTAAGTACAATTTCCGTACCAAACAAAAATAGGAGCTTTTAATGGCAACAACAATGCTAAAAGGTAACGTAGTTAATCTTGCAGGAAACGAAGTAAACGTAGGTGAAAAAGCGCCACAAGTAACGGTTGTTAACTCAAACGGTCTTGCTGACAAAGTTGTCGGTGGAGCTTCTGGTAAAAAACAACTTATCGTTGTTGTTCCGTCTTTGGACACCGCGGTATGTGCAACTGAAACTCGTAACTTCAACAAACGTGCTTCTGAAATCGAAGGTGTTGATTTGACCGTTGTTTCTATGGACCTTCCGTTCGCTGCCGGACGTTTTTGTTCAACCGAAGGTATTGAAAACCTTGTAGTGGCTTCAGACTTCCGTAACAAAGATTTTGCAAATGCATACGGTGTATTGATCGCTGACGGTGCTCTTGCAGGTGTTACATGTCGTGCTATCTTCGCGGTAAACGAAGAAGGGACGGTTACATACAAAGAGATCGTACCTGAAATCACTGCAGAACCGGATTACGAAGCTGCATTGGCTGCCGTAAAATAAATTCTTCTTCTCTCCTTTTGGGAGAGAAAAACTTTCCTCAAACTTTTTAGCTTTTTTTATTTGCAGACAATCGTAATATAATCTTTATTTTTGGCAAAACTGCAGCTGTATCGGCCGTCAAGTGTAATTGTCGCACGGAGAAACTTTCCGTGATTTCCTAAAGTGACGCTTTTGAAGGGCGCGGCATTCAACATTTTCTCGACGGTGACAAAAGAGGCAGAATGTTTAAAATCAATGGCGATACGATCGGGATCGCTAAGGGTAAAATGGCGTATAACGGGATCGGATGTTTTAATTGTTATCTTTTTTCCGCTGCTGCTGAATCGGATAAATCCGAAATCGGCGCTAGCTGCTTTCGGTGCAGCGGGAGTTTGCAGTGATTGAGACTGGGAAATGACGACCGATTTATGCCAATCGACACTTTTATCGATTTCCATTTTTCGTGTTTCGATGCTTCCGTCGAGATTTTGAATGGTAAAGGTAACCTCTTTTAATACACGCGCTTCATTGGGAAGAACAAAACTTTCATTGATTAGAGGCGGAATTTTATCGGGTACGTTTGAAGTAACGGAATTCGTTGCCGATTCACTGGCATTGAAAAAAGGATTCTCGCGGGCGCAGAGCGAGGAGAGAAGAAGAAGCGATAGATAAAGCGGTTTCATTTGTCTCCTATTGCGAATCGGCATCAAGCTCTTTCAGCTCGAAATATTGTTTTTGCAAGCTGGCATTCTCTGCTTTTAAACGCTCAATGTCATCCGTCAGATAGTTCTGATATTCTTCCAAGTCCAATAAAACACTCAGCGAGTTATCGCCGAAGAAGATAAAGCCCATATAGACGCCGGCGACGAGTACAACTCCTGCAGCGAGGAGAAATTTGGCCGTTGAAAGACCAAAATAACGCTCACTGAAGCTTTCACTCTCTTCCTCGTGCAGAAGATGCTCATCGTTTTCCATCAGTTAAAGAGAGAACTCCCTAAATATTCGCCGTACATAACCTCAGTTTCGATTTCCAAAAGACGGTTATATTTTGCCGTTCGTTCACCGCGCGCGGTTGATCCGGTTTTGATCTCTCCGCAGTTAAGCGCTACGGCGAAATCGGCGATAAACGCATCTTCACTCTCTCCTGAGCGGTGACTCATGACACATTTATATCCGTTACGTTGAGCAAGGCGGACAGTAAGCATCGTTTCGGAGACGGATCCGATTTGATTCGGTTTGATAAGAATTGCGTTTGCGATCCCTTTATCGATTCCTTCTGCCAAAATATTGGCATTGGTAACAAACAAGTCGTCTCCGACAAGCTGGATTTTTGAACCTAAACGGTCGGTAAGGATTTTCCATCCTGCCCAGTCGTCTTCGCTTAGACCGTCTTCGATCGATACGATAGGATATTTTGCGCAAAGAGCTTCGTAATAGCCTACAAGCTCTTCGGAAGTTACGGTTCGGTTTTCAGAATCAAGTCTGTAACCCCCTTCTGTAACCAATTCAGATGCGGCTACGTCTAGAGCGATAGCAATTTGTTCTCCCGCTTTATAGCCTGCTTTTGCAATGGCTTCCATGATAACTTGGATCGGCTCTTCGTTTGAACTTAAATTCGGAGCAAAACCGCCTTCGTCACCGAGTGCGGTATTGGCTCCGCGATCTTTGAGAATTTTCTTGAGGTTATGATACACTTCAGCCGATGCGCGAAGCCCTTCGCTGAACTCTTCAAATCCTACCGGCATAATCATATATTCTTGAAAATCGACACTGTTGTCGGCATGGCTTCCGCCGTTGATGATGTTGAGCATCGGTACGGGCATAACCATCGCATTGGCTCCGCCGAGATAGCGATACAACGGAATGTTGAGGCTTTTTGCAGCAGCGCGCGCAACGGCCATAGAGACACCTAAAACGGCATTGGCACCGAGGTTACCGTAGTTGTCCGTCCCGTCGAGTTCTTTCATGACGGCATCGACCATTGCCTGGTTATACGGGCTTAGTCCCATAATCGCATCGGCGATTTGGGTATTGACGTTTTCGACTGCTTTCAAAACCCCTTTGCCCATATAGCGGTTGTCACCGTCTCGCAGTTCAAGCGCTTCGCGTTTACCGGTACTTGCACCGCTTGGAACGATAGCGCTTTCGCGTGTCCCGTCACTTAGTTGGACTGTTGCTTTTACGGTTGGATTACCGCGTGAATCCATCACTTCGATTGCACTTACTTCATCAATAAAAATCATTCGTCTACCTCACTCATTTCAGATTCATCCATTATCATGATGTTCACGACACCCATAGCGGATTTAATTTTTTCTTCGACTTTGCGAGCCAATTCCGGCTCGTCTTTAAATTTTTGTTTGACGTTTTCACGCCCTTGTCCAAGTTTAACGTCTTCAAAACTGAACCATGCACCGCTTTTATCGATAATATCGAGCTTAACTCCGTAATCGACCAGTTCTCCCTCTTTGGAAATCCCTTCGCCGAACATGATATCAAATTCGGCTTGACGGAACGGGGGTGCCACTTTGTTTTTGATGACTTTGGCTTTGACACGGTTTCCGATTTGACTTTCACCTTGTTTAAGCGTCGCTACTTTGCGGACGTCGATACGGACAGAAGCATAGAATTTCAACGCATTTCCTCCGGTTGTCGTTTCCGGCGAACCGTAGCCCATAGTGCCGATTTTCATACGAATCTGATTGATGAAAATGATCGTACAGTTCATTTTATGCATGATTCCGGTCAGTTTGCGCAATGCTTTTGACATAAGACGTGCCTGAACACCGACTTGTTGGTCGTTCATCTCCCCTTCGATCTCTACTTTCGGGGTAAGTGCGGCAACCGAGTCGATAACGATCAAATCGACGGCTCCGCTTCGGACGATCGTCTCAACGATATCGAGGGCCTGTTCACCGTAATCGGGCTGAGATACGAGAAGATTCTCGACATCTACTCCGAGGTTTTTGGCATAACCGATATCAAGAGCGTGTTCGGCGTCGATAAAAGCGCATACTCCGCCGTTTTTTTGGCACTCTGCGGTGATTTGGAGGCTTAGAGTGGTTTTTCCCGAACTCTCCGGCCCGTAAATCTCGATGACGCGTCCTTCGGGGATACCGCCGATTCCGAGTGCGAGGTCAAGCCCGATAGAACCGGTGCTGATTGCATTGATCGGTTCGATTTCTTTGTCACCCAACCGCATCAACGTCCCTTTTCCGAACGTTTTATCGAGTTGCTTCATTGCCAATTCGAGCGATTTTAATTTGTTTGGATCCATCATGCGCGGCTCTCCTGAGTCTAGTTTTGTATAGTTGCGGAAATAATATGGCAATTTGAAATATTTACATAAAATATGACAATTTGAAATATTAAATATTCGCATTATGGAATAGGGATATTTTAGCGTTATTTGGTTAAAATTTAATTGATTTGTGATTGAGAGCAGGAATTTATTGTGAAAAAAATGGTCATTGCCCACTCCCCGGATGCGGATGATATCTTTATGTATTATGCGATTAAATTCGGTTGGGTCAGTATGAAAGATCGTGCATTCGATAATATCGCATTGGATATTGAGACGTTAAACACCGAAGCGCTCAAAGGGACATATGATATCAGTGCCATCAGCTTCGGATTATACCCCCATATCCGCAATGATTACGCTTTATTGCGTACTGCCGTGAGTTTCGGACAGGGATACGGTCCGAAACTGATCCGCAAAAAAGAGACGGTTCTCAAGAAACGGTTTAAAGTGGCCCTGAGCGGGAAATATACGACGAATGCCTTATTGTTTCGTGTGGCATATCCCGAGGCAAAAATTGTCTATATGAATTTTTTAGAGATCGAACAGGCCGTATTGGACGGAGTTGTGGATGCGGGAGTCCTTATTCACGAGAGCATTCTCGGGTATGACGATTCTTTGGAAGTCGAGCGGGAGTTGTGGGATGTCTGGTGCGAGCTTGCAGGTTCGGAACTTCCTCTTCCGTTGGGGGGAATGGCGATCCGTCGTTCCCTTCCGATCACGTCGGCGATCGCTTATGAAAACCTTTTGACCAAAGCGGTTCAGATCGCGCGGGACCATAAAGAGGCTCTTTCCAAAATGCTGATCGAACGCTCTTTGGTGCGAATCGATGCCCCGACGCTTGAGAAATATTTGGAACTGTATGCCAATGACGAATCGATTTCATTGAATGAAACACAATATAAAGCGATTGAGAAGCTTTTTGAGATAGGATATGAACATGGGTTTTACGATCAGAAGATCGATCCGAAAGATTTTATGATCCCCTTGGAATATACTGAATTGAGGAATTCGTAACCATGATGCAGGAAGAACTGATCGGGCTGGGGATCGAGACGTTTAAAATCGCACTGATTCTTGCCCTTCCGGCTTTGTTGGTAGGGATGTTTTTGGGGCTTGCCGTCAGTATTTTTCAGGCAACGACTCAAATCAATGAGATGACGCTCAGTTTTATCCCGAAAATTATCGGTGTTGTCATCGTTATTATTCTCACAATGCCGTGGATGATGAATGAGATGCAGGATTTTACGATCCGGATGTTTAATATGATCCCTACTTTTATGCAGTAGTCTTTTCCATATAGAGATTAGCATGAATTTCAAAACGATTGATTTTTCCAAGTTCAGTTCCATCCGTATCGGCCCGATCGTCGACGTTGCGGTGATTGAAAATGATTTTATTCCGGAAGGGCATATCATCGTTGGCAGCGCCAACAACCTTCTTGTCTCTCCGACGCCTCCTCCTCTTATGATCCTTTCTAAAGAATATGATTTTATCCGTATTGAAGAAAATCGCCTGATTATCGGTGCGGCAACTCCGGGGGGGCGTGTCGTCTCTTTTTGCAAAAAAAACGATATTGCCCATTTTGAATATCTATCTAAGCTTCCCGGTACGATCGGGGGGATGCTGAAAATGAATGCGGGACTCAAGGAATATGAGATATTTAATCATTTAATCGCAATACGGACATCAAAAGGGTGGATACCTAAAGAGGAGGTCGATTACGGGTACCGTAATACCTCTATCCGTGATGTCGTATTTGAAGCATCGTTTCATTTGGAGAAAGGGTTTTCTTTCGAACGGCTCGAAATGTTTGCCCAAATGCGCTCCAACCAGCCAAGCGACCCGAGTGCAGGAAGCTGTTTTAAAAATCCATCGGGCGATTATGCGGGACGGCTGATCGAAGCGGTAGGGCTCAAAGGAAAACGGATCGGTGCAATGGCATTTAGCGAAGTGCATGCGAATTTTCTTGTTAATACCGGCGGAGGGCGTTATGAAGATGCCCTATCTCTCATACGTGAAGCGCAACAACGGGTAAAAGCTCAATTCGGCATAGACCTTCAGTGTGAAGTCGTCATAATATAAAAACAGTATTGACGTAAAAATAATCTATTTTCTATTGACTTTAGTCGTCAGATTTTGATAATATGACGAAGAAATTAAAATATTAGAAGGATTTAAGCGTACATGATAGTCAGTTATATCCGTCCGGATAAAGATTTTGATGGTGTTTATGAACAGCTTAAACTGATCAACGGCTATGCCGATCAAAAAAAGATACAGATCGACGAAGAGTTGGTAGACCAGACGTCACAGAGCAAACGATTGTCCGAGCGGCATGAAGTCGTCCGCTTTTTTCGCTCTTTGAATGACGACACTTTAGTTATCTACGACACATGGACACTGAGCAGTGATATCGAAGATTTGGTTCAGATGTTCAGCTGTCTGCTAAAAAACGGAAATACCATTCATTTGGTAAAACCGGGTGTCGTAATCGACCGTAAAAGTGATACAATGGTCGTTTTAGGTCTGATTGATCAGTTGCGGCAGGTGTTGCAAGATGACGCAAAAAAAGGGATAGGACGTCCGAAAGGCTCGAAATCGTCTTCAAAATTCGACATTTATCTCGAAGAGATCATCGAGCTGTTGAAGAAGCGCAAAAGTGTCAGCGAAATCGCACGAGTATTGAAAGTGAGTCGAAGTTCCCTGAAAGATTATATCGAATCACGGGAACTTAAAGAGGTTGTAAACGGTGTGATCGGCGTTGCGAGTGACGTCGATGCAGAAGCAATGGTCATCGGAACGATTCGATGTCCGCATAGTGAAATAAGTTCAAAGGAGATGGCAGTATGAGTGAAGAAATGACCCTGAAAGGGAAAGAATATCTCAAAGGGTGGACCCCGTGGAGGTTAAGACGGTATTGGTTTTATGGGTTAATAACGATATTTGCCCTCGGTGTCCCGTGGATTAAAGTAGGGGGGAATCATTTGTTCCTCTTGAGTTTCGATAAATTGAAACTCCATTTGATGTTTGTTCAGTTCGATATGCAAGAGCTGTATCTGATGCCGTTTTTGCTGATGATTTTATTTATCGGTATTTTCGGTATTACCGTGCTCGGCGGGCGGGTTTTCTGCGGCTGGATGTGTCCGCAGACGATTTTTCGCGTCGTTTACCGTGACTTGATCGAAACGAAATTATTAGGGCTTCGTAAACGTATCAAAAACAAACAACAAGCTCCCGATTATTCTAAAGCGGAAAATAAAATCAAACGCGTTGTCGGGATTTTATTATGGACGGGGTTGGCGTTTATCGCCGCGGCAGATTTGATGTGGTATTTCGTCCCTCCGGAAGATTTCTTTGCATACATCCAAAATCCGGCAGATCATACAGTCTTGATCGGGACAATTTTAGGAATCGTCGCATTTTTGGTTTATGACGTCATTTTTCTCCAAGAGAACTTTTGTGTCTATGTATGTCCGTATTCACGTATTCAGTCGGTTCTATACGACGATGACACCGTTATGGCAATCTATAACCCGAATCGCGGGGGAGATATCTATGATGCCAACAAAGAGAAAGTATTTACCAAACAAAAAGATCTTTTAAGTGTGAACCCGACGGCAGAATGTACAACCTGTGAAAGCTGTGTGACGGTTTGTCCTACCCATATCGATATACGCAAAGGGCTTCAGCTGGAATGTATCAACTGTTTGGAATGTGTGGATGCGTGTACGGAAGTCATGGGTAAACTCGGCAAGCCGAGTCTCGTCGAGTGGTCGAGTGAAAAAGAGACTTTGTTTATGAAAGGGAAAACCCACTATTTCCGTCCGAAGATTTTAGGATACATTACGATTTTGGTTATCGTCAGTATCGTATTGGCGATGATGGGAAGTAAAAAAGAGTATATGCTTCTAAATATTAACAAAGAGAACCGTTTGTATTCGATCGTCAAAAATGACGAAGGAAAAGTACAGGTTGACAATGCTTATACGTTCTTGTTGCAAAATACGTTGAATGAAGAGCATGAATACTATTTTGATGTTATTGCACCTGCCGGAATGGAAGGCAAAATTAAAATCGGACAGCCCGAAAAACCGTTTAAAGTAAAACCGGGCGTTGTTAAGAAAAAAGTCATTGTTTTGTATACGGACGAAGAATTGGTTCATGACGATCGTAAAGATACCGTTATCCCGATTACGATTCATGCCTACGCAACAGATGCGAAAGATAAAGTTGCCGTTAATCGACAATCGACCTTTACCTACCCGCGTGAAGATCTCTTAAAAGGGAAAGCGGAAGAAGAAAAAGCAGATATGGATTGATTCCTATCTGCTTCCTTTTATAAAAGGAAGAGATTATTTCTCTTCCCCCTCTTCTTCTGTACCGAATGTTTTTTCCAATCCGCTGATCAACTCTTTTTTCTCGCTGTCACTGAGACGTGCTTCAGGATGCGGTATTGTATAAAACCACATCGGCATCTCGCCTTCTCGAACTTCTTTTGCGGCATCGTCTCCCTCATTTTTCTTTTGAATGCCCCACATAGAGGTATTGAAATGTTCGCGTCCTTCATCGATATCGTGCATCACTAGCCATGATACCGGAGCGATATTGCTATACCAAGGGTATTTGGTTTCGTGTGAATGGCAATCGGCACATGCTCGGTTAAAAAGTTCCTGTGTGCGGGGAGAGTCCCATTGCGGTTCGCTCATTACGGGAGGATTAGTGTGATCTTTGCCGTAGGGGATGAACTGTATCCCGACAGCGAGTGCTACTACAGCGACGGCAATAGTTTTTGCATTCATTGAAAATCCTTTTACATATATGTAATAGCATCATAATACAAAAACACAAAATAAATGTTAATCGAAAAAAAACAGATTGGTTGAAGAAGAGTCTCTCTTCGCTTTAGCGGAGAGAGTAAAAAGTTATGAGAGTTAAACGAGTACCGCTTCGCGTTTGCCTTCTTCGAGACGCCCGATGACATATCCGTCGGTTGCAGCGAGAACATCGGCAACGTCGGCTTCTTTGACGACGAGGATCATCCCGACACCCATATTGAACGCACGGAACATTTCGGCGCGTTCGACGTGCTGAGCGATCAGCTCGAAAATCGGCAGGACTTTGATAGACGACTCGGTGATTACGGCACGTAACCCTTCCGGTAGAACGCGAGGGAAGTTTTCGACGATCCCCCCTCCGGTGATATGGGCAAGTGCTTGGATTTTATGCTTGAGGGCTTTAAAGGTTTTAACATAAATGCGCGTAGGAGTCAAAAGGGTTTCGATAAGAGGTTTTCCTTCAAATTCATCCTCGAATTTCATTCCCATTTTTTCGAACAATACCTTACGTGCGAGGGAGAAGCCGTTTGAATGGAGTCCTGAACTCGGCAATGCGATGAGAATATCGCCGGCAGCTACTTTATCTGTGCGGTCGAGTTCACTTTTTTCTCCGATACCGACGGCGAATCCGGCCAAATCGTAATCATCGCTATGATACATGCCCGGCATCTCTGCCGTCTCCCCGCCGATGAGGGCACATTCGGCTTGGCGGCACCCCTCGGCGATACCGCTGACTACTGCCGTTGCGGCAGCAACATCGAGTTTCCCCGTTGCGTAATAATCGAGAAAAAAGGAAGGTGTTCCGAAATTACAGATCAAATCATTGACGCACATGGCAACCAAGTCGATTCCTACGGTATTGTGGATACCCGAATCGATGGCGAGTTTGAGTTTTGTACCGACTCCGTCGGTTGCGGCGAGCATTACCGGCTCTTTATAGCCGCTTGGAAGTTCAAACGCTCCCGCAAACGAGCCGATTCCTCCGATTACTCCGGCAACGGCGGTCGATTTGACAAGCGGTTTGATGTTTTCGACAAAACTGTTACCTGCATCGATATCGACACCGGCGTCTTTATAGCTGATTTGACTCATGAATTCCCTCACCTTTTTTGGTAAGGGAATTATAACGGAAGAGAAGTTAGGGGAAGTTTATTTTTTTTCGCACGAACCGAAAATTTTTCTGAACATCCAAATGGACGGACAAAAGTCGGTAAGAGCCCAGATTACGACCATGGCAATGACAAATGTCTGGATGATCAGTGCGTAAAGCATCAGTCCTTTTGCAAATAGTACCATGGCAACGGTCAAGACGATAGCCATCAAAAAACGCTGTATTCTTTCTGCACACATAGGAAAACGCTCCAAAAACGGGGATAAATTTGTTAAAATTATATCAAAATGAAACGAAATAACCTTTAATCCTTAAAGAGGATCGGATTATTCAAACCCTTTTAATCTCGGCATGTTACAATCGCTCAAAAATTCCGCAGAAGAAGAGATAACGCAATTACATGAAAACTTTTATCTACCCAGAGATGATGATACACGTTCCGATGTGTACGCATAAAAATCCCCTCTCCGTATTGGTCGCAGGCCAAAAGAGTGATCTTCTCCAAAAAGAGCTTGGCCGCTATCGGGACGTTACGGTTGCAGCGGCTCATGATCAAGATTTGCTTGAGTCGTTGCGCGCATCGGGCGATAAGAGTACGGATGTTGCCGTGATCGATATGCTTGCTGCGGACAGCGCGGTGATCGCTCATCTTAATCGGATATTGAAAGATGACGGTTTGGCGGTTATGAACCATCCGAATCTCGATGATGTTCAAAGTAATACGGTACTGATGCAGGTATTGGGAAATTATTTTAAAATCATCATGCCGTATCATCTTGAAGACGGCTCGACTCTCCTTTTGTGTTCAAAAGAGTACCATCCGACGGCAGATATCGTTTTGCAGCGGAGCGATTTGCTTGAAGGACACCAATATTACAACTGCGATGTCCATATCGCCGCATTCGCAATGCCGCAATATGTGCGCAAAAATTATTTGGGGATTATCCGAAACTGATGGCATTTGAATACGCTATTGCGCTCACGGGGGGAATTGCGACAGGGAAAAGCACGGTTGCTTCCCTGCTGGGATTGAACGGATTGCGTATTATCGATGCCGATACGATTTCGCATCGTATTTTAGATGAAAATGCCCCTTGGATCAGTGAACGGTTCGGTTCGGAGTTTATTAAAAACGGAAAAGTGGACCGTCCTGCATTGGGCAAAGTTATCTTTGCCGATCCCGCTTCTAAAAAAGAGCTTGAAGCTTTTTTACATCCCAAAATCCGTTCTGCCATCGAAGAGCAAAGCGAAAAACAGGATGCTCTGAACTATCCCTATCTGATCGATATCCCCCTTTTCTTTGAGACGGCGTCGTATCCGATTAAAAATTCCGTTGTTGTTTACACTCCGAAAACATTGCAGTTGGAGCGTTTTATGAAACGTAACGGTTTTTCCGAAGAGGAGTCGTTGCGCCGGATTGAGAGTCAGATGGATATTGAAGAGAAAAAAGCCCGTGCGACGTGGGTGATCGATAACTCCTCCAATCTCAAACACCTTCAAAATGAATGCGAACGGTTTGTAGAGACGATTAAAGGACTCTATCCCGCTCCTAAGGTATAATTCCCCTAATTTAATCCCAAAGGATTACTATGCTGCAGATTGCGAAATATTGCGCCAGTGGCAACGATTTTGTCATTTTTCATGCATTTCACGGAGCGGATCGTTCCGGTCTGGCCCGAATTTTATGTGACCGTCAAAACGGTATCGGAGCCGACGGGCTGATCGTTTTGATCCCGCATGAGTGCCATGATTTTGAGTGGGAGTTTTACAATGCCGACGGTTCGACCGCTTCGATGTGCGGAAACGGAAGCCGTGCGTGCGCCCATTACGCCTACCGATTTGGACTGGCGAGTGAAAAAATGGAGTTTTTAACCGGTGCGGGAGTGATAAAAGCCGCTGTTGAAGGAGATATGGTTCAAAGCGATTTAACCCCTCCTATGGTTATCAACGATGCTATTTCAGAATAT
>NZ_CALDDG010000078.1 GCF_937936435.1 uncultured Sulfuricurvum sp.
GCAGCACATAAAGGTCGAATGCCCACCATAACCATCTC
This sequence comes from uncultured Sulfuricurvum sp., assembly GCF_937936435.1. Classification (GTDB taxonomy): domain Bacteria; phylum Campylobacterota; class Campylobacteria; order Campylobacterales; family Sulfurimonadaceae; genus Sulfuricurvum. Next base: position 39 of record NZ_CALDDG010000078.1, read on the forward strand.
GGTTTTGCCGGATCAAGCGGGAATGATGGAGCTAATCCGTCATAATTGAACTCCGCCATAATAATCTCGCCATACGAGACTTTCAACGGGCAAACAGTATACCCGTCGAATTTTTTGGTCCCTTCTTTCCCTTCCATTACCGAAATCAGATTACCGACGACGATCGGCCCCTGATGTCGAGCGCTTCCCCCTGTCTTACCGATCGGAATCCCACATACGTCTCCGATACCGAACACATTTTTGTAACGACGGTGCTGGAGTGTTTCGCGATCCACTTCCAGCCACCCTTTTGCCGAACCTTTCTGCCAAGCAAGCGGAGAGTTCGCAACCGCATCGACTGCGGCGGTCGGAGGGACGATATGGATGAAATCGTATTCCATCACGACGTTTTCCTCTTTATCGATCATATCGTATTCTTCGAGGTCCTTATCGTATTCGCCCTGTTCTTGGTATTTATGCAGGAAGGTTGCCTGTTTTTTCTCGGCATCGATGGCAATCAGATTATGTCCGAATTTATTGGTGATATTACCGTACCCTTCTTGCACTTTATGCAAGGCGGCATCAATTTCCGGCAAGCTGAAAAGTTTTTCACCCGCCGTCGCAAAGGTAAATTCCGCACTCAAACTATCCCGTTTGAGGAAATCGTCGCTGAGATAGAGGATTTTTTGCGGTGCACCGCCACATTTGAGCGGAGTAGCCGGTTGCGTACAAATAACACGTGGTTTAGAGGTTTTTGCCGCTTCGTGCAACGCATTGAACCAATCACGTGTAATTGTTGCTCCGACCGCCGTTCCGGCAGCCAAATCGCTTTGATAGACACTGGCGATACCGTGTTGACCGAGCATATCGGCGGTCAATCCTTCGATTTGTTCATAGTGGTATTGGACTCCGGTAGCGACGACAAGATAGTCGTACGCAACTTCGGTCCCTTTTTTCGTCATCAGTTTGTTATTGTCCGGATCAAACGTTTCGACTTCGTCTTTGATCCATGTTACATCGTCTCCGATATAACCGGTATTGTCGAAAATAATATCTTCCGGCTCGTATTCGCCCGCAGCGACAAAGATTTGTCCCGGCTGATAAACATGTTTTTCATTAGGTGCGATGATAGTAATATCGGGATTGGAGAGTGCTCTGCGCAGACGCGAAAGAACCATCAACGCACCGCCGCCTCCACCGACAATGACCACTTTACCTTTGGCATCCGATGAGGCTTCCGCCGTTGTCGGTGCGGCGCTGCTTGCCAATACCGATGCGGCAACCGGCGACAAGGCCATCATTTTCAAGGCATCACGACGCGAGAGCCCCTCATTTTCTTTCACTTTTTTCATGATCTCATCGTAATTCATTAGTATCCCTTTCAAATTGTCGGTTTCATTGCTATCCTCATTATCTCTGCGAATAGATTAAACTTTCTTAAAAGTGAATGTGTTTTCAGCGTTTTTTTATTAAATTTTAACGACGCTGCTCTCCCAACCGTCGTATGCCCCCTCGAACCGCCCTGCGATTTCGATCAGATGGAGCGTCAATGTATCGATATCGTAATAAAAAGGCTTGTCCTGACGGTAAAAACTCACTCCGCACATATGGGTTTGTTCACTGTGTTCGACAAAATCTTTGACCCGAAACGCTTCCTCTTCGATCATTGCGATAAAGGCATCCCGCGCTTCGGCCGTCTCGAAATAGGCCTTGTGTTCGATCGCTCGGGGAAGATGAAGCGAATCGCCCTGCTCTTTCAAACGGTCGCATACTTTATGATTTTGGATAATCTGCCACTCTAGCGCCGTCGGAAATAAAAGTTTTTGGTAAATCTCCCACTCCATATCCATTTTCGAGCCGTACTCATAACTGTAGTTTTCAAACTCTTTCATCGCCGCCGCTACGACATCCGGCCATTCAAAATCGTGTTTGAGATAATAGACAAAGGTGATCTCTCCGTTACTGACGATTCTGCCGACATACGTACCGATCCGGTAGCGTAACGACTCCATTTCGATCTTGTCCTCGATGAAACTGAGCTGTGCCTCTTCATCGGTGCTGATCATCCCCCGTCCGTCGGGATGATTCATTTTGAGTTTGATAAAACCGACATACCATTTGTCTTCACTCGGAAGCTCGTGCGAAATCCCGGCGTTAAACAGGACCGACGCGACATTCCCGTCGATCTGCTTCATATACAGTTCCCAATATTCTTGCATCTTTACTCCATTTCCAACGACATTAAAAACATATCTTCGCCGTCAACCACTTTGACGTCCAGACTTTCACACTCGGGGCATTTGTAAAAAATCTCTTCGAGTACCGTGACCGTCCCGCATCCGTTACATTCTATGGTCAGCGGCTGCACGTTCATCACAAAATCGGCGCCGTCACATACGGTTTTTTCTTTAAATGTATTAAATGCGATTTCGAGCAGATGGGGTTCGACACCGCTCATCTTGCCGATTTTGACAACGATTTTTGTCACTTTCTCGGCTTCGTTTTCTTTTGCAATATCCTCACACTGGGTCAACAGCGCCTGAACAATCGAGTATTCGTGCATACCATTTCCTTTTGACGCTATCGGAATACATCCCGATAGCTACGCTTGCCGCTTAGGCTACTAAAGCTAGCCTCTTACGAGGCGGAGTTATTGTCTAACATATTCTCGGCAATAACTCGCCGCTTGGGGTCTCTAAAAAGCGCGATGTTCCCCATGCGCTTTTCAGGATCACTTTTTGCGGATATTTTTGGCTCACATGTCCTACCGCCGAAGCCATGGAACAAACGTCGAACCCTTTGAGAATCCCGATCGCTTTATCCGCATCCTCCCGGTGTACCGCCAAGACAAATGTCCCCTCATTTGCCAGTGCCGTCGCTTCGAATCCCAGCATCTCGCAGATCCCCTTGACCTCATCGCTCACGGGGATGTTTTCTTCTTCCACTTCGATGCAGACATTTGATTGTCTCGCCCATTCATTAAGTACCGCCGCGACACCTCCGCGGGTCGCATCGCGCATCGCCGTGATCCGAATTCCCGCATCCAAAAGTGCTTTGACCTGCGGGTAGAGAGAGTTACAGTCGGATCGAAGCGTACTGTCCATCTCGATCCCCTCGCGTGCGGCGAAGATCGTTGAGCCGTGGCATCCGATGTCGCGATTGATGAGGATGACATCTTCTTCGGTGATATTGTTCGAACTGATCCCCTCACAGATGATTTCACCCAGCCCCGTAGTATTGATAAAGAGTTTGTCTACACTCCCCTTCGGGACGACTTTGGTATCGCCGCTGACGACGACAGCACCGTTTATCTCAAGCTCGCGTCTCATACTCTCGACGATCCGCTCCAGCGATTCGATCTCAAACCCCTCTTCGATGATGACGCTGCACGTCAAATACTTCGGCTGTGCCCCCATCATCGCCAGGTCATTGCACGTACCGCACACGGCGAGTTTGCCGATATCCGCCCCCGCAAAAAAGAGCGGACTCACCGTAAAGCTATCAGTCGTCATCGCCAGATTTCCAATCACCGCCGCATCTTCACTGCGCTCTAAAATCTCGTTTTTAAAGGCTTTATAAAACACCTTTTTAATAAGCTCGTTGTTCTCTTCGCCGCCGTTGCCTTGGGCAAGGGTTATTGTTTTATTCATAGCAAGTTCCCATACTTATAATAGGCGGCACATGCCCCCTCGGAACTGACCATACAGCTTCCGACAGGGGTGGACGGTTTGCACGCGGTACCGAAAATCGTACATTGCGGAGGAGTCGCTTTTCCTTTTAGGATATCACCGCAGATACAGAGCTTGTGATCGTCGATCTCCTCTTTCGGCAAGATGGCATCATAAATCTTCTCGGCATTGTAGCGATCGTATTCCTCTCGCAGCCCCAGACCGCTTTGGGGAATATCCCCCAGCCCCCGCCATCTAAAATCGACTTTGTGAAAATATTTCTCGACCATTGCCTGCGCTTTGAGATTCCCCTCGCGCGATACGGCACGATGGTATTCCACTTCGAGTTCGCATCGGTTTTCGATGAACTGTTTGACGATCATACTGATCGACTGCATCACATCCACCGGTTCGAATCCGCTGACGACGACCGGTTTGCCCCAGTCGCGGGGGAACTCTTCGTATATCTTGCTCCCGCTGATGACGCTGACGTGGGAAGGCCCCAAAAACGCATCGATGATGCACGCTTCATCGCTGATGAGCGCGCGCATCGGTTCGGGTACGGTGACGTGATTGAGATGCAAAAGGATATTGGGTATCTCTTCCTTGATCACCGTATCCAAAAAAGCGGCGCTCATCGGAGTCGTCGTCTCGAACCCGATGGCAAAGAAGATCACCGTTTTATCGGGATTCTCCCTCGCGATTTTCAGACAATCGAGCGGCGAATAGACGAAACGGACATCCGCCCCCTTGGCTCTGGCGTCCTGCAAAGAGCCGCTGCTGCCGGGCACTTTGATCATGTCGCCCAATGTGACCAGTATCACATCAGGCTGCTGACTCAAAACATAGGCATGATCGATCCGCTCTTTGGGCATAATGCACACGGGGCAACCTGGTCCGTGGACGAATTTGATATTCTCAGGCAGCAGCTGCAAAATACCGTACTTCATGATGGTATGGGTATGTCCCCCGCACACCTCCATGATATTGATCGGATGGGCAAGCTTTTGAGCATCTTCCGCAATCAGTTTTTGATACCCTTTGATAACGTCCGGATCACGGAACCCGTCATAAAGGTCTTTGAGTTGCAGTGTACTCATGGCGCTTCTCTGCTCGGGCAATTGTCATCCTCAAGCACCATCTGCCGCCGCTCTTCCTCATCGAGTTTTTCTAAAATCTCCTGATAGACCCTCAGCGATTCGAGGGCATCCTCTTCATCGATCTTGTTCATAATGAATCCGATATGCAGCAAGACGTAATCGCCCACTTGCACCGATCCCTCTTCCATCAAATCCAGCCCGGCAATCCGCTGAACTCCCATCGTATCAACAGTCGCAATGTTTTGCTCCGTATCGATTTTGACCACTTTTGAAGGTATAGATAAACACATGGTTACGCTCTCATCTTTCGTTTAAATTCGATCCATTCGATCACCCGTTTAATCGATGCTTCGTCATTGATGTTCACTTCCAGAATATCAACGTTCGGTTTGATCTTTCGTGCTTCGGCTTTTTCGCGCTCGATATCGTATTTGAAATACGGCAGGAGATCAGTTTTAGTGATGAGGATCAGATCGGCGGCTCGGAACATCACCGGATACTTGGCGATTTTATCCTCCCCTTCCGGAATCGAAACCAGGACGATGTTCAGATGCGATCCGACATCGTAGCTCGCCGGGCAAACGAGGTTCCCGACATTTTCGATGAAACAGACATCCAAAGGCTCCAACGGCAGATCATGCAATCCTTTATGAACCATAAACGCATCCAGATGGCAGGCACTTCCGGTCTGAATCTGTACCGCTTCGACCCCAACCGCTTTGAGGCGGTCGGCATCGCGGCTCGTCTCCAAATCCCCTTCGACGACCCCGTATTTAAACGGAGCCAAAGCGGCCATTTTTTCCAAAAGCGTTGTTTTTCCGCTGCCGGGAGAGCTCATCAGATTGATCGCCAAGACTCCGTGTTCATTGAAGTGTTCGCGGTTATGGTACGCTTCTTGATCGTTCTTATCCAGAATCTTTTTGATGACCGAGATCGTCTTGGCATCGTTGAGCTGCGGATTGTGATGTAGCGTCTCATGCGCCGCCTGATGGGCATGGGAGTATTCCTCTTCATCGTGATGGTGATGATGATGCCCGCTCTCGTGAGCATGTTCTCCGTCATCATGCTCATGATCGTGTACATGGGTATATTCTCTGCCGAATTCATCGACGTGGGTATGTCCGTGTTGATGGTGATTTGTTGTAATGGAGCATCCGCAATCTTTGCACATAGTTCTTTCCTTTTTATTTTATTTAATATATCCAAACCGGCAAAGCCTGTTTGGATAGCAGGGACACATTTGTCCCTTGCATCCCCCTAAAGCTTTTCGCATAAATGCGAAAGATTTATTAGATTATGAGTCCGGCTCGTGTGAGCAAATCGATTTCATAAGCATTTTCACTTGTCCCGTCGTATAAGATCGTACCTCTTTCATCCAGAATAATCGTCCTATCCCCCAATCTCGGCGCAATCGCCAGATTATGGGTTGCCGTTACGGTCGTGATGTTCAATGCCGCGATCATATCCAAAAAACGGGCGGTACTCGCGGGGTCAAGCGCACTGGTCGGTTCATCGAGCAACAGTGCCTTCGGCGAAAGCGACATAACGCACGCAAGAACCAGTTTTTGTTTTTGCCCACCGCTGAGTTTGAACGGTACGCTTTGCAAATACGGCGTCAGACCGAACAGTTCAGCATAATTGCGCACTCTCGCATCGGTATCGGCGTACTCCAACTGACGGGAACCGAAGGCGATCTCATCGTAAACACTCGGGTTAAAGAGCATCGCATCGATATTTTGGAAGACAAGTCCGACGCTTTTTCTAAAATATTCATTGAGTTTCTTCTCTTTTAATCCCCTCTTTGTCAGTTGATATTCTTCAAAAAACAGTTTTCCGCTCTCGGGAAAGACCAAGCCGTTCAACATTTTCAGCAGGGTGCTTTTGCCGCTGCCGTTGACCCCGAGCAGCACCACCTTTTCACCTGCACCGATATGCAGGTTCAGATTTTCAAACACGGTGTTCTCATCGCGCATGAGGGTGACGTTTTCCGCTCTAAACATGAAACCCTCTCGACTGCATCGCTTCAAAATTCTCTTTCCCCTCACGGATGTTTTTATCCAAGAATCCTGCGATTGCCGATCCCAGATAATCGTAAATCTGATGGCGGGTCGGTTTTTTGAGTGTGCGTGATTTAAGCGCATCCGTATAATCGGCATAGGCTCTTTGCATCGTCATGATTTTTGAAACGCTCAAAACCAGCAGAAAGCTCAAATCTTTGGAAAAAGCCACCGCTTCATAGACATTGACTCTGGCCGTGAACAGCAACGTCAAAAAGATCATATCGAACGAACGCAAATTGACGGTCAGCACATAGTGCCAAAACGGCTGATGCTGAAGATACAGCGTCAGGGCATAACTCAGTGTAATGACTGCCGAGAACAACGCTACCAGTATCAACGATTTGCGTGCTAATGCAAAAACCGATTTTCCCGACACTGCCATCAATATAATTAAAACTGCCAAAAGCGGCTCATAGCTTTTCAACGTCGATATAAAGATCAATGCACCGATGTAAAGGGCAAATAAAACTTTAGCTTGCACGTTTTACCGATTTTTTGATTCCTACCATCACCATAAATACCAAACCTGCACCGATAAGGGCGCTGACCCATGTCGACGCCAAAGCGCCAAGTCCGCCGATTTCGTAATCGGGAATGACCGCTTCAACAAACGGTTTGGCATTTGCGATGGAATGCGGTACGTATCCTACCATTGCCTGAATCTCTTCAATGCTCCATTCACCCCATGCCGGCCCTTCTGCGATAAGACCTAACGGCGTCAACGCGATCAGTACAAGAATGAAAGCCAATAAATATTTTCCATTTTTACTCATAACACTACCTCTTTATGTACAGTCAGGTTTTTGATTTTCTCGACAAACCGCAGAACCAACATTGTAGCCAATCCTTCCGCCACGCCGAAAAACAGCATATGCGAACCGACGACCGCAGGTATCGTCACATTTAAACCGAACGGAAAATAGATGGGATGCCCCATCGCATCAACCCCTAATAGCGGTTGAATGCCCAATGCTACGGCTACCACGACCGATGCTGCGACGATACCGCTCCATCCCGCCAAAAACAACACCACGTTATTATTGAGTCTCTCTTTAAGCATTTTATGGATATAAAATGCACTGAACGAAGCGGTAAAGCCCATTGCCAAAGAGTTGACGGCAAATACGCTAAGCCCCCCGTCCCCGAAAATCAGAGCCTGTATAAACAGTGTCAGTGAAATACAAAATGCAGCGACCCACGGCCCGAACAGTATCGCTAGAATCGCGGCTCCGATCGCATGCCCGCTGGTTCCCCCCGGAATCGGGATATTAAACATCATCACGACGAACGAAAATGCACTCAACGATGAGAGAAGCGCAAACGATTCGTCATTAATCGCTTCTTTCATTTTTTTGAAGGCTACCATCAGTAACGGTATCGCGACAACACTTGCGGTAAGATACGTAGAAGGGGATATAAAGCCGTCCGGTATATGCATAACTTCTCCTTTATGAATCCTTGTTCAGTTTAGAAATAATTATAGATACTTTTACTATAATCAACTTTAAAAAAAGTATTTCTTGGATAAAAATGGAACCAAAATCGGCTCAAGAGTCCTGTTTCTACTGTTCAGCGCCTCTTTACCGTCTGAAAGAAGGCTCCGTTAAATGCAGCCGCTGTAAAAAAAAGTACAGTTTGGAGAGAATACGGCAAATTCAAAAACTGATATTCTATTTTTGCAGAGACGAAAATGCCCTCTCCGCCGCCAAAAAAACGGGACTGACCTATGCGACCGTATCCAAATATTTTCAGAAATTCCGTTATCTGAGCGCCGAATACTGCGAAACACAATACGAACAGTTCCGCAGCGGGGAATCTCAATACGAAGAGTATGTCTATCTCGAAAAATCGAAACGGACGAAAAAAGAGGCGATTTTCGATTCCCATAACTTTTTGACGTTTGCTTACGGTGACCGGGTCTACAATATCCTGATGCCCTCGCTCAATATGTATAAGCACCAATTCTTGGCCGACAATCTGGAAGATTTATACTACAAAGAGTTTTCCAAATTCATGCGGACGAGCAAAATTATCAAAGTCTCCGAACGCTACAACACGATCACCCGGTTCTGGAATTTTTTCGAATCGTTTATCATCCCCTACAAAGGGGTCAGCAACGAATTTTTCCCCTACTATCTCAAAGAAGCCGAATTCAAATTCAATTTTTCCTATGCGATACGGGAAAAAATTATTACTACCCTCTATTTTCATCCGTCGAATGGGACGGATATTTAAACGTATCGATTATCTCGGAAAGCGTACGCATCTTTTCTTTTTCGACCATCTCCAGCTCAATAGTTTTTAGGTAGTTTATAACTGTTTTTATATAGATATCAAACCGTTCACTCAATTCCGGGCTCAGCCCCATATGAAACGTGATACGCGCCGGAATAATCCCCATAACATTCGATTCGGGCAAAGGATACCCCATAAGTTCAATCATATCCAGGCACTGCATCACTCCGACTTCATGGGCACCGCCGCTGTTCAGACCGTAACCGCTTAGTTCCGAGGAGGGAATGTTGTAGATGCTTCCGGGTTCATCGTCCAGATTGATCGTATCGAGGATGATAATACGGTCGTTTTCCAAAAAAAGGTTCAGCAGATTGATCCCCTCGACCCCGCCGTTAATGATTTGCAGCGTATCGGAAAAATCATAATTGGCGTTCAGATAGGCCGCGGCATAAATGCCGATGCCGTCATCTTCTTCCAATACGTTTCCCACCCCTAAAACAACTATACGAGTCATTATTTAAAACCCTTTACCGTGTTCCAGACTCGGATTGGCAAACTGCTCTAATATCTCATCCAGACTCATTATGTCGGTTTTCGGCGTCGCACTCAGTCCGCATTTTGCCAATTCGTCGATAATCGTTTGAATATACCCGTCCCAATGACTGCGCAAGGCGGGGGTAATGTCGACGCATACGCTGATGATATCTTCGGGTACGATACTGATCATCGTCGTATGTGCGCAATGCGATGCCATCGAGCAGATTTGGAGCATCTCGGTGATCTCCACTTCATTGGCCGTTTTTTTAATCCCCTGATTTTCGATCAGCGCATCTCCACTGAGAACATCGATCGTTCCCACCGCTTTGGAATCGTCCGAGCCGGTATTGGCAATAATGACGTATTCATACTCTTGAAGCAGCGGCATCAGTAAAAATCCAAGTGTTCCCCCATCGACGATATCCAATGCGGGGGAAAACGTAAAATTTTCTTTCAGATACTTGGCGGCATACAGCCCTATCCCCTCATCCATAAAAAAAGCGTTTCCTGATCCGATCAATGCGACTTTAGCGTCCATTCTTATCCTTTGAATTGTGTATTGCATAATATAGCTGCCCCAATGCGATTCCTCCGTCGTTGAGAGGAGTTGCCTGCTGGGCATAAAAGCGCCGGTTCGCAAAACGGCGGTAGAGGCTTGCCGTCAGGGCCCGGTTTTGAAAGACACCGCCTCCGATGACGACGGGAAAATCGGGATGACGCCGGGCGAAGTATTCTATCATCGCAGCAACCGTCACAATGAAACGGCTGGCAATTTCCGTTTTTCCCGCGGCTGTTTTCGAGAGTTCAATGATTTCCGGAACCATCGATGAGATATCGATTTCCCCCTCCTTTATCTCGAACGTAAAAGGCTCCTCGATCGATTCGTCGACAAAAGCTTCCATGATCATCCCCCCCTGCCCTTCGTAGTCCAGGGTTTGGATAAATCCTCCCAATGATGCGACCGCGTCAAACAACCGTCCTATCGAACTGCTCAGCGGAGCATTGAGTTTTTTCAGCCATACATGGTGTAGTTGGCGTATTTCGTGCGGTAAAAAAGCATCCGTTGTCGGCGATGAAAGGGCCAAAACTTCTTCAAGGCTGTAGTGTTCAAATAACAAGGACAATGCCACCCGTCTGGGCTCTTTAATCGCTTTGTCTCCTCCCAGCAAGGCCACAGGTTTCAGATAACCGATCCGTTCATACGTATGAAGATCGGCGATCAATACTTCCCCGCCCCAGAGGCTCCCGTCTTCCCCGTATCCGGTACCGTCAAACGCAAATCCGAGTACTTTCTCTTGTAAGTCGTATTCCGCCATGCACGCGAGAATATGGGCATAATGATGCTGAAGTCCTGAATGCGCTTTTTTTTGCTCGGACGCATACTGGGTTGTGGTGTAAAACGGATGCAAATCATGACTCAAAAAAGCCGGTTCGATGTCATAGAACCGTTTAAACGTCTGTACGGTACGTTCAAAATACTCATTTGCCTCCACGCTCCCCAGATCGCCGATATGACCGCTCAGGATCATGTTATTCCCCGTCCCCAGTGCAATAGCGCTTTTTTGATGCGCCCCTAATGCCATGACCGGAGTCTGTACCGTTTTAGAGAGTGCAATGGTATGGGGTGCATACCCCCGCCCCATCCGAAGCATGATGATTTTGCCCTCTGCGATTTGCAGCACCGTATCATCAAGAGCGTTGACGATAGAACGGTCATGATCCAAGATTCCGTCCACCACATTGCCCAGACGACGGACGATCTCCTCTCTGCGGACAATGATCGGCTCGTCGCTGACATTGGCACTGGTCGCTACCAGTGGAAAATCGATCGATTCAAATATCAGTCGGTGCAGTGGGGTATAAGGGAGAAACACACCAATCCTTCCTATCTCCGGAGCGATATGCTTTGAGAGCTCGGTATCCGCTTTCGCCGTAACGACAACGATCGGTTTGATGTTGCCGCCGATCAGTACGGCTTCATCGTCCGTCACATAGGCATATTCACGAACCTGTTCCAAAGTGCGGAACATCACTGCCAGCGGTTTTCCGCGCCGATGTTTACGACGGCGGAGTTCCTCTACCGCCGCGTCCGAAATGGCACTGCACATCAGATGAAATCCGCCCAATCCTTTTAAAGCGATGATTTTTCCCTCTTGCAGCATCCGGATCGCGGATTCAATGGGGTCTCCCTCGATCGGGTTACCAAGGTTATCTGTGAAAGTTAAGCTCGGCCCGCATTGGGGACAGCTGATCGGTTCGGCGTGATAACGGCGCGACATGGGATCATTATACTCGGCTTCACACGCTTCGCACATCGTAAAATGTTTCATCGAAGTGCGGACACGGTCATAAGGGGGAATCTGGATGATCGTATAGCGAGGTCCGCAATCGGTGCAGTTGATAAAAGGGTATTGATATCGGCGATTACGGGGGTCATCCATTTCAGCCTGACATGCCGGGCAAAGTGCGGTATCCAGAGGAATTGCCACACTGCCCTCTCCCAGTGTACTGCGGCGGATTTCAAACGAATCATAATGGGCCGGAGTTGAAGGGAGGATCTCTATCGAATCGATACGGGCATTGATCGGCGTATTTTCGCTCAGCGCTTCAAGAAAGAGAGAACATTGGCTCCCCTGCGCTTCGATGATGACCCCTTCGGGAGTGTTCGCAACGAACCCTTTGAGCCCCAAACGTTTGGCTTCACGATAGACAAACGGCCGGAATCCGACCCCCTGTACGATCCCTTTGATCAGAAGCGCGATACTTTGATTAGATGAAGACTCCACCGACAACGCAATTTTCCTTCCCGATCGGATAGTTCACATTCATCAACACAGGAGTTGTTTTAAAATTCCTCTGTATCCGGCTAAAGAGCGATTGTCCGCCGAAATATGAACCGCACAATGCGACTTCCGTTGCTTTCGTTTTCCCTTTGATTTCCGTGATGAGTTCACTGAAATAGTCACCGAACGATTCGAAGATAGAATAGCTCAAATAAACTGAATCTACCCCCGCCATTTGGTAACTGATGATGCTTGATAGAAACGCGACGTGATTGAAACGGTTGTCTTCGACCTTCGTATCGATCTGCAATCCTCCTTTGCCGAGGAACTTTAACGCCTCTTTCATAACTCCTTCGTAACTTTGTTCTTCGAGTCCCAAAATCATTGCCGTCGCCGTAAAGAGATCCGCATCGCTGCATTCGATTTTTAGAAGCAACTCGTAGATTTCAGGAAATTTTGTCTTGATATTGTCGATCAAACGATCCGAACCTTCCCGCAAAGCAGCCATCTTATCGATGAGACCGACCGGATTGAAAGGGTGCGGAGGGACTACCCGGATCACTTTTTTACCGTCATAGTAAAGAAACGAAGGGTCTCCCTGAAAATAAGCTCCGACCGTTTTTATCCCGAATTTATGGTGTTCGGCGATCACCGACATAAATGAAGCTTCATCCTCGGCCATCGTATGAAAATTGGCCGATTCGACCGCAGGCGTCTCGGATTCGAGCTGATTGACTTTGAGAGTAGATGCGGAGGTAAAACGTTCCATATGGTCAAAGAGCATTCCGTTTGCATCTTTGATCCCGACCAGGCCGTTGGCAATGCTCAGCGTATCGGTCCCATACGGCAGACGCGAAGGAAATGCGACCCGTTCGCCCGATGTGATGAACCGAATCTCTTTATTGATAAACAGATGCATATCTTTTTGGGAATGGATGTTTAAATCAAAGTCCATCACGAAATCGGCTTCGCACGCCTCTTCCAAATCACGATAGACAATATAATCGATCTCCTGAAGGGTCAGCTCTTTTCCCAAAAGAATCGAAAATCCCTCATCCGGATATTTCACATTCACGGTTCCTCCGAAGGTCGTGCGCAAAGCTTCATCTTTGAGTGCTACGTGAAGGATCGGTCGTTCGATGCTAAGTAGCGCATTGAACTCATCGTTGATCAAAGAGCAGTAGTCGGTAATCTTCATCGCATTGACCAACATTAACGTTTCTCCCCTTTCCAAACGCTCGCTGCGTTTGAACAGGCGATATCCCATTGTCGTTTTCATCAACAAGCTTTTACCGTCGCGCAGTGCTTTGGCAGCAACTTCGAACATTGTACGAAAACTCCCGGCATCGTTTGCGTACCGCTCGTTTCCTTTATGGATCAGTTTAACCGGAATTCCGCATTCATGGCATGAGTTAAGAACCTGTTTTTCGCGTCTTCCGAATGAGACAGACTCTTTTTCGCATGTCGGACACGGTTTGATATACGACATTGCCGTATTGACACGTTCAAACGGATAATGGTCGAAAAAAGCGTATTGACCGCCGCAGTGGCTGCACTGGGTAAACGGATAATAATACCGTTTTGAAGAGGGATCGAACATCTCTTTTTGACAACTCGGGCACAGACCCAAAGAGAACGGATATTCCGGTTCGAAGTCCGGAAGGCTCTCCGGTTCCCCCTCAATATCGTAAAAATCGCTTTTGCTCATAAAACACGAAGCCGGCAACATATCTCCGATTGCGCCGAGACATGCCTGGAGTTTCTCATGCTTGCTCTCAAATGCGCAGATGATCTTCCCTTTTTTCTGATGGACGAGAGCATTGATCCCAAAAGAGCGTATGATAGAAATTACATAATTTTTAATATAAGGCTGAGCGAATTCGCTCGTCAGCTCCAACGTAAATGCCATAAGTATCCTTCAAAAAAATCACTATACCTTTCATCGATTCCCCGTAGGGAAGGTATGAAAAATATAGTAAAAAAGTTTGGATTTTTTTGCACGGCGGAATAAAATCCACCCTGCATTTTATATTGAGAGAAGAGAGACTTTAGTCGTTTTCTTTCACAAATTTTGAACCGCCGATAACGATCGCGATATCCGCTTCTTTCCAGAAAATGGTTCTCCATACTTGATAGTAGATGTGAAATACTACCCAGCAGATAATAAACCACATCGTATAGTGGTGTGAAATACGAACATCCATCAGTGTTCCGCCCGTTGCTGCAATCGTCCAATCCGTCGCGACATGCAACATCCACGGCCACCAAGCACCGATAGAACTAACACCCGCTTCCAAACCGTGAACGTACATTTGTAGACCGGTCAAAAGCATCCAGATCAATAAAAGATGAAAAATCGTAAAGTAGACGGTATTGAAACTGTCCGCATGCGATGAATCGAACTCTTTTTTACGGTTCAGCGTCAACAGATTGACGAGTACCGCTTTAAACTCGGAAATATTTTTGCCGTTTGGAATAATCTTCTTATACGGCTTTTCAAACCGGCTGAAAAAGTAAAGATACGCGATTATGACCGATGTGACGTCAAAAATGATCGCAATGATAAAGTGACCGTAACGGTTCCATGCCATTACATATTTGTCGACTGCACCGTCGGCAATAAATGTTTGATAATACGGATGACCGATATAGAGCCCCGTAATGACAGCCCCGATCATCGAAAATGCGTTCACCCAGTGGATGATACGCATTGCGGGTGTCATACGTTTGACTTGTTTATACCCCTGTTTCATAACTGACTCCTTAGATACTGCAAGAGGTATCTACTTTGTAAACAGCAAGCTCTTTACCTTTGGTATCGACAACGTGTACCGCACAAGCGATACACGGGTCAAAACTGTGGATGGTACGGATAATCTCAAGCGGCTGCTCCGGATTGGCGACTTTCGTTCCGATCAGACTTGCCTCGTATGCACCCATACGCCCTTTGTAGTCACGCGGTCCCGCATTCCATGTAGACGGTACGACGGCTTGGTAGTTCGCTACTTTTCCGTCTTCGATGCGTACCCAGTGACCCAATGAACCGCGCGGTGCTTCCGCAAGCCCCATACCTTTAGTACTGACACTTACTTCGTCGAAATTGAATTCAGTCCATGTGCTTTTATCTCCGGCAAGGACGTTTGCCGCGAGTTCATCGACCCATTCGACCATGACGTCTGCCATAAGATTCGTCTCGATGGCACGGGCTGCCGTACGTCCGACCGTACTGAACAATACCGCGATCGGAAGGTTTCCGCGTTGCAAAAATTCCGTCACGTATTTGGTAATACGTTCGTCTTTACGTGCAACCCCGACAACCATACGTGCCAACGGCCCTACTTCAACACGGGTATCGTTATAGATAGGCGTTTTAATCCAGCTGTATTTCTCTTTGGTTTTCAAGTATGCGATACCGTCTGAACGTTTGTCAAGACCGGTATATTCCGGAATCGTTTGCCCTTCATACGGGTGAAGAGGTTTATCCCCTTTATACCATGAGTGCGTTACATCTTCCGCGATTTTTGCCTGATCGACATCGGCTACTTTTGTGATGTCACCGCCGTAAACAACACCGCTCGGGAAGAGAAGCGCCGATTTGTAAAAACCGGTATCATCCAAACGGAAATCACCGTAGCTCATATAGTTCAATAATCCGCCGCCGGTTCCGCCGACACCTTTGCCCGCCATAAGCTCGGTAAATGTCGCTTTCGAATCGGTTGCTTCTCCGGCATACATTGTTCCGGCCATATAGACATCCGGAAGATACGCTTGTTTAACAAATTTGCGTCCCGCAAGAAGCAATGATTTGAACAATGCGATACGGGCAGGATTTTGGATATCCTGAACACAGGTTACCCCGCCGACGACGATACTTTGCGGATGCGGGTTTTTACCCCCGAAAATCGCTTGCATTTTTGCCAAATCGCGTTGGATATCCAATGCTTGAAGGTAGTGTGCCACACCGATCAGATTTTGTTCCGGCGTTAATTTATAATGGTTGTTACCCCAGTAACCGTTTCCGAAAATTCCCAGACGCCCTTGTTTTACAAATTTTGCAACACGGTCTTGGATCGCTTTGAATTCGCCCTCACCGTCGATATACGGAGCTTCACCCGCAACGGCTGCCCATTTGCGTGCTTCTGCCGCTGTTTTTGCCGGGTCTGCCGAAAGTGCGGATACGACATCGACAAAGTCAAGCGCATGAAGATGATAAAAGTGGACGACGTGGTCATGTACATACAACGCACCTTGGATCAGGTTACGAACGATACGGGCATTTTTAGGAATCGTGATTTTGAACGCATCTTCTACCGCTTCGATAGAGCGTTGATAGTGGGTACCGGTACATACGCCGCAGATACGCATTGCCAAAAGACCGCAGTCGCGTGGATCGCGCCCTTGTAAAATCGTCTCGATTCCGCGGAACATCGTCGAGGCGCTGTACGCATCTACGATGGTGTTGTTATCATCGATAACCGCCTCGATGCGCAAATGCCCTTCGATACGGGTAATAGGGTCAACTACAATATGTTTACTCATGGCTTTCTCCTGAATTTTCTCGTTTACCAGCTACGGCACTCGCTGCTGCATGGATTCCAATACCGATTCCGGCGGCGGTCAACATACCCAAACCGAATTCGTCAACCGTTTTCTCTACACCGCCGGTCGGTGCTTTGATTTTTGCGTTTGCCATCGGGCGTTCATACGCGTATTTATCCCAGAAATCAGGTTCAGAACACCCGATACATCCGCGCCCTACTCCGATAGGCCAGTTGACCGCTTCGTTATAACGGACGATCGAACAGTTGTTAAATGTCATAGGACCTTTACATCCCATTTTGTAGAGACAGAAGTTGTTTTGAGCACCGACATCACCCCACTCTTCGACGTATTCACCCGCATCGAAGTGTGCACGGCGTTCACAGTTGTCATGGATACGGTAACCGAATGCGAATTTAGGACGTAGCAATGAATCAAGTTCAGGTACTTGACCTGTCAAAACATAATGCAAAACAACACCGACCATATTTGCCGGATTGGCCGGACATGCCGGGATATTGATCAACGGTTTATTTTTGACGACATCCATAACCCCTACCGCTTCGGTCGGATTCGGAGCAGCTGCCGGAATACCTCCGAACGTAGCACAGGCACCGACAGCGATAACAGCCGCAGCATTTTCGGCACAACGTACGAGGTGATCATGGAACGTTTCTCCGCTTGCACCGATGGTTCCGTATTGTCCATTCATTCCCATAGGGATCGAACCTTCTACGAACAGGAGATATTTTCCTTTGAAATGTTCCATCGCTTCATCAAGCTGTTTTTCAGCTTGAAAACCGGATGCCGCCTGAAGGGTTTCATGGTATTCCAATGAGATGATATCCAGTACGATCTCATCGATTTTCGGTCCGTCTGCACGCAAAAGCGCTTCAGAGTTACCCGCACAGTCTTGCAGTTCCAGCCAAACGACCGGAGCACGGTTCATCAATACTGCCGCATCGGCAACAAGGGGTGTAAACATAGGAGGGAGCATCAACATCGCTGTCGTTGCGCTCGCCCATTTCATAAATTCCCGTCTGTCAATCCCGTTCTCTTCTAAAAGATCGGTAAAATCGAGTCTGTTTGCCGGCGTTGCCGAACGTAACTCATTTAGACGTGCTTCACATTTTTGAAACAGGTCTTGGTAATACGTATCACCCTTATTTGTTTCAATACGCGAACTTTTCGAAGTAAACAGTTTTTTGACTGCTTCTACTTTATCGGACATGATCCCCTCCTCAATGTAATGAATGGTTGTTCAGTATTGTACGTCTGGATAACTTAAACGAATATTTAAAAGATAAAACTTATGTTAAAAATATATTTTGTTATCTATTTTTAGGACTAAAACGGTACGTTAAAGAGCACCTTTCATAAAAGTTTTTCTTATTTTAAAAGAAAAAAACGTTAGTGTGTCGTACAAACGGAGCAAACATCGAAAGTCCGGAAAATAAGCGAGGCTTTTGCGATACCCCCTATGCCGATCATCGCTTTTTGGGCGATTCCGGGCGATTGAGCCGTACCGTTGCCTAAATTCCACTGTGTCGGAGTAATAATAGTATATTCCATAATTTTTCCCTTCTCTATACGGGCTTTATGGATTAAAGAACCTCGCGGCGCTTCGACGATACCGATCCCCTCTCCGCTAAGGTTTTCAATCGGAGGGGGGACGAAAAACGAGGCTTCTCTCAGTTCGAGCGTAGAAAGGAGCGATCGAACGTGAGCCGTGAGATAAACCACCTCATCCATTCGGGCAGTGATACGGGTAAATGCGCAATCGCCATAACGGCTAAATAATTCTCTTACCGTCGGACGTGCGAGTGCAAGTGCACGTGCAAGCGGCCCTGTCTCAACAAACTCCCCGTCATATAAAGCATTTTTAGCATACGTCGTCCCTCCCCGCGCAAAGGTTCGAGAATCGTCTTCATGCACCAAAGAAAAATCCGAATCTGCTTTTTTTGAATCCGTAATATATGAAGAGAGCGTAGAATTATGCTCGCCAAGTACCAAAAACCGTCCATGGCTTCTCCCCTGATCCAAAAGCTCTAATTGTTCAAAATTACGTAAAAGAGTCCCGAAGTCTCCTTTTAACGACAATAGATCATTCGGCTCCATCTTTTCGGAAAACCGTTCGCTCCGGCTACCTAACACCTCTTCTTCTACAAACCGTTCCACCTCTGAGAGGAGAGATAGAGCCTGCATCACCTCGATGTGGGTCGGGTCGCACGTCACTCCTCCGGGGAGTGCATACGAACTGTGAGGCCATTGGCCTGAAAATAACGCGGCTATTTGATTAATCTTGGATGAAATATAAAGGGCTTTCAAAGCACATGGAGGTTCTGATCCCACTATTTTAGCACTCTCTTGAAGCATCACAAGATAGAGCCATTTGAGGTGGTTTTGAAGAATCTCACAGATACGGGTAATCTCCCGAATTTTTTCAGCTTTAAGGCTGAGGGAAATTTTGATCTTTCTGTTTTTATATACGGACTCCAGCATCCTTGCCGCAGCAATGAGGTGCGAATGTCCGCAGATACCGCAGACTCTGGGAGTAATAACCAATGCGTCCAGCGCAGGCCGGTTTTCCAAGATTGCTTCCATCCCCCGAAAATGGAGAAAACGTATCGTTGCTTCTTGAATCGATCCGCTTTTATCCGAGCGAAAATCAATAACCGCTTCCCCTTCGATCCGCTCGATCAACTCATGCGTTATCATCGATCAACCTCTCTTCAAGCCGCTTGATATGAAACGATTTTGCCGCACCTGCCAATGCAAGATAACTCCGTTTCGGAACCCCCAAAGGCATCTCTGCCGGAATCGACATATAGGTTTTCGTCGTGAAAAGATCTTTTTTGGGAAAAGCCGGTTCCGTACATCCGAAACACGGGCTCCCCGATCGGGTTTTGGAACTGATCTCATTCCACAATATTTTATTGCAGCTACCGTGTGTAAACGGCCCCTGACACCCTTGACCATAAAACAAACATCCCTCTTTCATTCCAAACGTGTCGCTGTCGACTTTCCATTCAAAATACTCGTTTCGCAGACATCCGTTGTGGACAAGATAGCCGTAAAGCTCTTTGGGACGGTGCAAATCGTCAAGGAGGATCTTTTTCCCCAATCGGATCATCTCGATCGTAAAACTCAGCCATTTCGGATGGGCCGGACAGCCGCTGAGGAGAATGACTTTTTCCGCTAATTCTTTTAAAGGCCCTCTCATCGTCTCTTTATCATACAATATACCGCTGATACGGTCTGGTTCAGCTTCTTTTAAAATACCGCCGAAGCTGGCACAACTCCCCATCGCGATCACGTGTTTCGTTTTTTGGGACAACTCCCTGAGCAGCACTTCCATCGCTACACCGGCACGTTCAAAATCGTTTCGATAGGCCCCCTCGAAAATGAGAATATCCGATTTGGGAAGCTTTTTGACCAACTGTTTCAAGCTCATCGTACACGGTAGTAGCGGATGGTGGAGAAATTCTACCGTTTCCATCAATGTTTTCAGAGAGGGGTCGTTTAAAAAAGAGTGGGTATTGCCGTTACAGGTGATCCCCTGCAGCCAGATAAGGCGAAGTTTAGACGGTTTTGAGGGCATTGTAGATGTTTTCGGCTATCGAAGCTTCATACTCTTCGAGCGCTTTAGGGAGGATTTTCTCCCCGTTTAAAAAGACCATTCCGCCCAAATAACCCATGAAAAGACCGAATGCACTGAAAAAATCTTGATCGCGCAATTCTCCTGCGCGAACCCCCTCTTCAAAAAAGATCATGAGTTCGGTGACAAAAGGGGAGACGCAGATCATCCCTTCGCAGCAGTTTTGAAAAACCTCCCGATTGGAGAGGTAGACCCGTAAGAAATATTCGATCGTTTCGGGACGTTCGTGTGCAATTTTAAAATACATATGGACGATTGCACCGATCTTCTCACGGGTCGTTTCGGAACTCTCGTTTATACGGCGGATCTCTTCTCCGAGGATACCGGCGATATAGACGATAAGATCTTTTGCCAGCATCTCTTTCGAAGCAAAATAGTTGTAAAGATTCCCGACACTCATCCCTATCGTCGAAGCGATAATCGGCATAGTCGTCTGATAAAAGCCCTCTTTGGAAAAGAGTTCGAGTGCTTTTGTCATGATCGAAATTTTACGTTCTTCTTTGCTTAAGCGTGCCAACTTTTGATTCCTTAGCGAAATTCGTTGGCATAATTATAGCGAATACTAATTCAGAATTTTATAGTGTGAAAGTTCCTTTCCGCTCGCATCGATTATATGAACCGCACAGGCCAGGCACGGATCGAACGAATGAACCGCACGCAAAACTTCCAATGGGGCCGAAGGATCGGCGAGTTTAATACCGATCAACGACTCCTCATACGCCCCGCGCCCCTCTTTGGTACCTTTGGGCGAAGCGTTCCACGTCGTCGGAACGACGGCTTGGTAGTTGGCGATTTTTGACTCTTCGATCCGGACGAAATGTCCAAGCACCCCGCGCGGCACTTCGAAGATTCCTGCCCCTTTTGCCTCGTGCGGCAACTCTTCGAACATGTACTTCGTCCATGTCGTCTCATCGTAGTACTTAATGTTTTCGATCAAATCGCTCATCGTATCGAAAAGATAATCGCAGCAGATCTGTGCTTCTACCGCCCGCGCCGCATTACGCCCTACCGTCGTCGAAAAATCGATCAACTCCATACCGGAACGTTTCATAAAGCGCTCCATATAGGGGCGAATCACCGGAGAATGTTTTGCATACCCGACAATCATGCGAGCCAACGGTCCCACTTCCATGACATTGCCGTCATATCTCGGCGCTTTTACCCACGTGTATTTCCCCTCGGTTTTAAGCGATCCGTCCTCGTTCAAATCGGTATAAAACGGCGTCGTATCCCCCTCATACGGAGAGAGAGGTGCATCGTTTTCATACCACGAGCGGGATGCCTCTTCGGTGATTTTAGCCGCGTCAAAGGGCTCGATAGAGTCGAAATCATGCCCTTTGATTACACCGTCCTCAAATAGATACCGATCTTTTCCGAATCGGTATCCGCCGCAGCACATGAAATTCCCGACGGCACGTCCCTCTCCTGCTTTGATCGAGTCACGGTAAGCATTGACGAGCATCAGGGTATCAGGGATATAAGCGCGTTCGATAAAATCCCGTACCTCTTTGATAATAAATAAAAAGTCGTTCAGACGCTGAGGATTCAACATATCGGCGACGCTCGTCACTCCACCTACGACGAGGTTCTGCGGGTGCGGTGTTTTTCCGGCAAAAATCGCAACGGCTTTGGAAAGTTCGCGCTGAATCCGCAATGCTTCGAGATAGTGGTTCATGTGTACCAGATTCTCTTCGGGGCTCAGACGATAGGCGTCATGTCCCCAATAGCCGTTGGCAAACAATCCCAACCGTCCCGCATTGACGAACCCCTCCAGCTTCTCTTTGATCGCTTCGAGATGGCCATCGGAATTGCGATACGGATGCTCGCTCCACATCTGTGCATCTTTCGCCGCCTTGGTACAATCGGCGGCAAGCGCCCCCGTAACATCGACGAAATCGAGCGAATGGAGATGATAATAGTGGACGATATGATCCTGTACGAACAAGGAGAGGGTCACGAGGTTACGGATAATTTCGGCGTTACGGGGGATTTCGATGCCGTAGGCCGCTTCCACCGCACTGATCGAGGCACGATAATGGACATTCGTGCACACTCCGCAAATACGCTGGGCGATCAAACCCGAATCACGGGGATCACGCCCGCGTAAAATCGTCTCGATTCCCCGAAAAAGCTGTCCCGATGCCCACGCTTCGGTGATGACGTTATTCTCGTCAATCTCGACCTCGATCCGCAGGTGTCCTTCGATTCGGGTAATCGGGTCAATAATTATTTTTTTTGTCTCACTCTTCATGAGTTCCCTCCGGCAATTTACGATTATTTGCGTAGCTGTCAAACGCGATTTTTCCCTGACCGCAGGCGAAACATCCGTGACCCGCCTGTACCGGCCAACTCGTCCCTTCGTTAAACTTCACGAGCGAGCAGTTCAAATCGGCGTAGGGCCCTTTGCATCCCATTTCAAAAAGGCACCACCCTTTCTTCGCCCCCTCATCACCCCACTCGCGGACGAATTCATCGGCATCGTAATGGCCTCTGCGTTCACAGTTATCGTGAACGCGGAACCCGTATGCCCATTCGGGACGATTATTGGCATCGAGTTTCGGAAACTCATCGAACATAATGTATTGCAGCAGGGTTCCGACGATATTGATCAGATCGGAAGAGCGTCGTGTAGGGAAAGAGTGTAGATCTCGGTGG
>NZ_CALDDG010000079.1 GCF_937936435.1 uncultured Sulfuricurvum sp.
GATAAAGGAATGTGACTGGAGTTCAGACGTGTGCTCTTCCGATCTGATCTGTGCCGTTTTCTCTTCGAGCAATCCCCATTGATCGAGTTGTTTGATAAATTGTCCGCTTGTTCCGGCATCGGCTTGGAACTGATTCATAAAATTCATCACACCCGTTAAAAATTCACTCGGTTTTCCCTCTTCGTCAAACAGTTTTCGATCGCTTTTGCTCTCTCCGGCACTTTTAGCACTGCTATCGAGTCCCAACGAGAGTTTATTGTCTTCGTGATTGACAAAGATAAAAGGGTAACGGCGAATTGATGCGGGAACATATCGGAGATTTTCCCATGTACCGTTCTCATCGACAAAAATGTTCTCTTTCTCTTTAAATCCGAGCATCGCCGATGCGCTCCAGTTTCCTTCCGCATCTTTTACAAAAAGGATAGGATAATCTTTACAACATTCGTAAAACTCCGCAATCGTGATAGGAGTACTAATCATCTCTTTTGCGTATGTGAAGTTATCGAATGCTTTGACAAAACTCTCTTTGTGCGTTAGTGTATGGATAAGTTCGATATTTTTATACATGGGTCTCCCTGTTTCAATATAACTATTTTTTCGATACGGCGATCAATACCTGTAGTTTATCCGCTTTAGTATCATTTTTGACATAAATAATGCATAACTTGTGCGATCTCTCTTTTTATTGCAACCAAAATATCCTCTTAGTTCGACGGTATGTAGCTGGAACACTTGCGAATAATCAGAAATCTCTGAAAATATGCTACTATTTTTTAGAGGATAATAGGTCAAACATGCTGAGCAAAGGAAGTGTGCAAAATTATGGATATACGGATATCGTCTTCGCAATATCAGTACTCTTCTTATACTTCTAATCAGGAAAAACCATCTACAGAATCTTCTTCCTCCGAAAAATCATCTTCTTCTCAAGCATTGATCTCAAAATTAGAAGCTACAGATACAAAAGTACGGGCTCACGAAGCGGCACATATAGCTGCAGGCGGCGGTGTAGTTAGCGGAGGTGCAAATTTTAGTTATACCAAAGGGCCGGACGGGAAAATGTACGCCACCGCCGGTGAAGTGCCTATCGATACATCCGAAGGAAAAACTCCGGAAGAAACTATCCAAAAAGCACGCCAAATCGCCGCAGCCGCAATGGCACCTTCCGATCCAAGCCCTCAAGATTATCGCGTCGCCGCATCAGCAGCCGTTATGGAAATGCGGGGGCATTTAGAAGAGAATAAAAAAATCCAAGAGACGATCAACGGACAAAAAGCCTATGGGTCCGTCGCACTATCGCAAACGGATCCATCATCGGCAGAAGCGTCTTCATAAATAGATCCTGCCGCACACATTCATAATATTCAGTGCATGGAATTTAATTTCTTCTCGAATCCGATCTCATTCAATCCGCCGATCTTCTTCTCTAGCAATCTTCCCTTGGGTGCGAAGAAGAGGATATTAGGTGTAGCGGTCACTTCATAATCGTTTTTAGCTTCTTCGTTCTGATCGAGATTAATGTAAAAAAATTGTGCTTTATCATTATATTTTGGATCTAATTTTTTCACGGATTCCATCGTAATTTTGCAAAACGGGCAGTGATCGGTGCCGAGTATCACAACAGAATATTTGGGAGAGTTTTTAACCATAAGTTTGACGTTATCATAAGAGGCGACTTGGATATCTGCCGCAAAAAGCGAGATTCCGTACAACAAACCGATCCATATTTTAAACATCTTATTGCTCCTCTATAGCCTAAATTTTTCTTCAAAACTATATCACATTATTCATCACATTTTCTTCTCATCGCCTCATGTACTCTTTATCGTACCGTTTCCAAACCCTGATCGATCCAACCCCAGTTAATCCCGCCGTCGAGTTCATAAACGTTTTTATATCCGAGTTGCGCACCCATCAACTCTCCGAGTGTTTTGGTTCTGTTCGCATGGGCACATACGAGGATAAAAGGCTGTTCGTTATTCGTCACCACTTTCGTAAAAGCTTCCATAAAGCTCTCAAGATCAAACTCTCCAAACTCATCGAAAAACGTGATCTTATGGCTCCCTTCGATGATGCCGTAGTATTCCCACTCCTCTGCCCTTCGTATGTCTATGATGGCATAGCCTTCTTCTTTTTTTTGCTTGAACTCTCGTGTAGAAAGAGATTTAAACGGCCCGAAATTCAACATGAGCATCCTTTCTGATATATCTTTTTGTCAACCTGCAAAAATCGTAAAAATCACTGAGCATCAAATAGCGGAATTCTATATCTTCAAATTGCTTTTTCATGACCGGTTCACCTTGCAAAAAGTATTTCACATCTTTTTGAAACTCTTTCGGATACTCCAGCTTTTCAGCCTGCAATGACGAGAAGCAATCGACAAAATCCGAGAAAAGCCGTACTATGATTGCATCTCGTTCGTGCGATCGATGTTCGAGGAAATCGGTAATTTCTTCAAATCGCTCACATATTCCTACCAAACATTGATGCACATAATGCTCCTCGACAATGACTATTTTAATCAATATACATAAAGTATTCTAATAGAAAAACCTACCTTTGGGCACGATTTATGCAGTTTGTCAAACATTATTCCAAGGAGGATTCTATGCTCTGCAAACTAAATCAGGTAATCGATTTTGTTCGTCAATACAAACTGCTTGACGATTTGGATGACGCTGCACTCACCGAAACGTTCAATATTTTCCCGCATTGTTGCTCATGGGACAAAGGATTGGGCTTTGCCGAACTGGACGATAGCCGTCTTGACCTTGCCGTAGATAAAATCATGGAAGTTCTAGATGAGTCATACGATCACAATTACACCGCACCGCAGATCAAAGAGATCGCAACTTCTTTTATGAAAGTTTTTGAAGCAGCCGGTGCACCCAAAAGTCCGGTACCTTTTGTAATCGTCATGTTAGCTCGAATTTAAAATCCGTCTCGAAATCATCATGACCCCATAAAAGAATGGTCTATGCATTGACTCTTTAACATACCTAATTTCACAACAAGGAATGACAATGGTTACAGTAAAACTGGAAAAAGAGTGCGCTTGTTTTAAGGATGCCAAAAATATCGAATCAACAAAAACCTTTGAAGATAAAGACGCAGCAATGCTGTATGCCAAAGGGTTGTGCAGAACGATCAACGAAGCGTTTTGCGGTAAACATTTTTTCCGTCCTACTGATACAAGCGACGACGAGGTGATGATCAAACTGATTGCGCGTTAAGCAAGCCCTTCGCCTTATTTAAAGGCTATACTATTACATTTTCGAAAACAGGATAATAGGGAATATGCTCATATTGACACAAGAGAATTATGATAAAACCGTTCAAGATAACGAGATAGTGGTTATCGATTTTTGGGCACAGTGGTGTGCTCCGTGCAAACAGTATGGATCGATATTTGAAAAAGTATCTGAAAAATACCCCGACATAACGTTTGCAAAACTGCATACGGAAGAGGAGACAAAGCTATCAGACTATTTCTTTGTCCAAAATCTTCCAACGACGGTGTTTATGAAAGAGAAGACGGTTGTTTTCAAAACACCGGGATTATTATCTGAAGAGGAACTGGTTGATCTGATCGAGCAGACAAAAGCGACCGATATGGACAAATTTCGTGCGGAAAGAGCAGCAAAAAAAGCAGCACGCAAGCGACAGCCATAAAGTAACTCTTGACAACTTAAAGCGGTGTAGAAGGAAAGTAGATGCCATTAAATCGACTGGAACGATATTTCAAGGATTACAGTTATATCAGAAAAGGCCATTACCCCGTAACAGATTTGATTGTCTGCGTGTACATGGGCGATGCATGGACTGAAGCAAACAAACCACAGCAAATTGCCATCAGCGAAGGGCTCCTCAGATCAATCGAAGCAAAACACTTCGAACTTGGGAGTGAAGATGTCGAACGTCTTTTTGAGCTCTATGATCTTCGGGGTAAAGCCGAACGTGGTGAGCTACCGGATGAAGTGACGCTGCAAACGGCGTTTACTAAGATCATCGAAGAGCATCACTTATCGTATCAACCTTCGTCTTAAAAAATATCTGCTCTTCGGAGAGGTCATTCCATAATACTGAGTTGTATGTAGTAATGATACAAGTTGGTATAACATCAAAAAGTGTGACAAGCTATGGTGTAACAAGATACCAAATCGTTTTTCTTCTCTTGGCTTGAAAGTTCATAATTTTAGGGAGTTTTTTGAGTATTATAAGTGGTACCAGTGGGCGGACTCGAATGGAGTTTAAACCGCCTTATACTGGCTAAATACTTACTTTTTCGATCTCAATAGCCGTCAAAAAATGCTTCGTTTTGGCACAATTTGGGCACATAATATTCTCAATATCATTCGTCGTCCTCATCGTCATAATCATCGTCACCATTACCTATATATGCATCATTATTCGGATTGTGAATATCTGCCCAATCGTCCATATTAGCATCGTTGTTTGGATTATTTATATTCGACCACATATCCAATTCTTCTTGTGTCATGCTGATTCTCTTTTCTGATACTCTGTTGATTTAATATTCAAATATTGAATATACTCATCAAAATTAGAACCCAAATCATGCAGTAACTCTTTTAAATGATATTGGCTGAATGTTTTTTTATTTGCATGCCGTTTCAGAGTAACTGTATTATTAAGTTGGTCTTTTAAAATCATATGAGTACCTCTCTGTCTGACTTTTTTAAAGCCAATAAAATTGGCATACTTCATTATTGCCCTTGTATTTGCCGCTATTTTCATGACAAATACTCTGTTTAATAATCTGAATCAGATAGTGGACCGAATTGATCAGGCATCGCATCATATAAACCAACTGCATTATAATATTTACCATTCACTATATATGCATCAGGATCTATGTCGGCATATTTTTCCGCAGCTAAATATGCTCTAAAATGAGCATCTATATATTCTGTTATTTTGGTTTCAACATCCATTTCTAAAAAACGATATTGATATTTTTTGCTGGACTCTTCTAACTCATTTCTTAGTTCATTTTGCACAATAGTATCAAGTTTGAAATGAATAAACTTAAATAAATAGCCGTTATCTTTATTTATTCGACCAAGCTGAATAGCATTTCTATTCTTTGGAGAATTAAAAAATTCAACCTTTTCTTCTTCTGTCAAAAGTTTGATACCAAATCTATGATCATCCAACGATATAACAGATTCATTTGTTATATTATTTGAAATGTGTATATATACAGTAGGAAGACTCTGCCAATATGAAAATTGCTTTCTAAAATCATTAAATGATTTAAAACCTTTATCTCTAGCAGCTTGATCCAGTGCGTCTTCATGCTTAAGTCCAAGCTTTTTTTTAAGCCTATTCGCTTCTTTTTTAAGATTGGATTCGGATGAATTCGAAAATGTCTTTATGACAGGCGTCATTTCAGTAAAACGTTTAAACAAATCATTAATCGATTCGACTTCGTGATTATTTTCGATTGTAGGGATTGTGGGATTTGTGAATTGTGACATGCATATTCCTTTTTATTGCTTTTTATATGCTTCCACTCATACAAACAAAAAAAAGACAATAATGCCAACACGACTTATACTATTGAAGATTCTAAACTTTCACGCTGTCCTGACGAACTTATTTAGTGGAAATAGCATGCGTAAAAATGCTATTTCTAATTTTATTGTGTTCTATCTTAAAGTTTTTTAAGTATGATCATTTCCCAATGGATTCCCCACTTATCTGATTAAATGCAAACGCCAAAGAAAAATACATTCGCGCGAAATAGGAGTTATCTGAGCTATCTGACTTATCTGACTGTTTTTAAAAATTGATGAAAATATTTTAAAAATTATAGAATCATACATACACATATCTCCTGCTGATACAATTAATGACATTAATCGTATCTTTATATGATACAATTAATCCATGCAAACGTATCAAACCTATATTTGGCAAAATAGTGATTGGCCACACTTTACTTATGATCCAACAAAGTTTCATGATATGATACAAGAGATTCGATATCAGCAGGGATTATTAGAAGGAGTCTGCAATGGGCTCACTACAGAACGTCTCCTTGAGATGCAAAGTGAAACATTAGCTCTCGATGCTGTAACGACTTCAGAAATCGAAGGTGAAGTACTTTCACGAGACTCGGTTCGTTCTTCCATCTTTAAAAAATTGGGCATTTCATACGAATCACAAGACCGTTCTACTGTTCAAACGGATGGATTAATCGATATTCTCCTTGACGCTTCAAGAAATACTGCAAAAACATTTGATGTAAATAGATTATATTCTTGGCACGCAGCATTGTTTCCTACCGGATATTCTGGAATGCATAAGATCAATGTCGCTTCGTACCGTGGTGATGACCCTATGCAAGTTGTATCAGGACATATTGGAAAAGAGAAAGTACACTATATCGCACCGCCGCGCAATATAGTCGAAGACGAGATGCAACGATTCTTTGATTTTATCAATATTCCAACGAATGAAAACGGATATGTGCGGGCTGCAATCGCTCATCTTTGGTTTGTTATTATCCATCCCATGGATGATGGAAATGGACGTATCGCACGAGCATTGTCCGATATGATGCTAAGTCGAGCTGAAAACAGTCCTATACGACTTTACTCAATGAGTTCAGCTATCAATGATTCTAAACGAAGTTATTATGATATTTTGGAGTTAACAACGACTGGAACAATAGATATTTCAGCTTGGATAGAATGGTTTTTACAAACAGTTTTAACCGCCCAAAAAAATGCTCATCTAACAATCGAAAAAGTTGTAGCAAAAGCACGATTCTGGCAGCTTCATATCCATAATGATCTTAACCCGCGTCAGAAAAAAGTACTTAACCGTCTTCTCGATGCAGGCAAAGAAGGTTTTGAGGGGGGAATGAACGCTCGTAAATACGCTTCACTATGTGATTGCAGCCGTGTTACCGCGAGCCGTGATTTGAGTGATCTATTGGATAAAGGATGTATCAAAAGCCGTGGAGCCGGTGGACGAAGCACCAGCTATGATGTTGAATGGGAAAGTACGAAGTAAACTCAATGGCGAATACTGATATCCTCTTCATCGATCTCGAAGTTGGTACCAATAGTCATAAAATTCATGCTGTCGGTGCATTGATAAAAGACGAACAATACAATGGCCAAAGTGTCAGTGCGATACGTGATCTCTATTTTAAATACACTCCAGAATTCATTTGTGGACACAATTTTATCAACCATGACAAGCGTTTTTTAGTCGAAACAACTTTTAATCCGATCTTTGAAACCGCTAAGATCATCGATACTTTTTTTGTGTCGATGCTGGTATATCCGGATAAGCTATCCCATAAACTCTCCAAACCCTATAAAACTGAAGCTCATATTCAAAATGACCCCTTCGGTGACTGCCTTTCAACCCAAAATCTACTTGAGGTCATGATTGAGCGATTCAACACCTTTGGACCTTCACTCAAAGCATTATTAGCTTCATTACTTGGTAAAAATGAATATTTTGAGGGATTTTTTTCCTACATCAATATAGAGCCCGAAAAAATCGATATTTATGACTTTTTTAAAGAACACTTGAAATGTTCAAAAGATCGATTTGAACAGCTCTTAGAAGAATACCCCGTAGAAATGGGAATATTGTTGGTTTATTTGATGACCAAAGAACGGACATCCCTTTCCTATGCTGTATTGCAAACATTTCCTCATACGGTACGATTGCTCAAAGAACTGCAATATGATCCCGCATCCATTAATTTAGATCGTTTTGCAAACGATGAATTCGGTATTAGTGGGTTCAGAGATTTTGAAGCCCGCGACAGCGGAACCGATTTGCTCAATCTCGATGCAGACAAAATCTCCCAGCGAGACATTATTGAAGCGGCATTAAACGGTGAATCATTGCTGGCCATTCTCCCGACTGGTGGAGGTAAGACATTTACGTTTCAAATGCCGGCTCTGATCAAAGCTCAGGCCTATAAAGCATTAACCGTCGTTATCTCACCGCTGCAAGCGTTGATGAAAAACCATGTTGAGAGTTTTCGAGAAAAGAATCAAAATTTCAAAGTGGCAGCCATCAGCGGCTATCTAAGTCCTATTGAGCGACTTAATGCCATCACAGAAGTAGAAAACGGAATCATCGATATCCTCTATCTCGCACCTGAAGCACTACGATCCAATTCGATATTTAATGCCCTCAAAAAACGGATTATTGAACGCTTTGTCATCGATGAAGCTCACTGTTTCTCCTCATGGGGACACGACTTCCGGCACGATTACAAATACATCGCCATGTTTATCAAAGACTTACAGGAGAGTTCCCCGTTTCAAGGGATTATCCCTGTTTCATGTTTAACTGCTACCGCAAAGCCTGAAGTCTTGGAGGATATTAAAAATTATTTTGAAGAACGACTTGGATTAAAGCTCAATGATTATCTTGCATCGGCAAAACGAACGAACCTCTATTACAAAGCGATCGAAGTTGCTGATGACAAAGATAAATACGAAACGCTCGTAAAAGAGATTTCCCGTATCGGTCGAAAACCCACTATTATCTATATTCCTCAAAATGCCCGAATGTGCCGGGAACTATCCGAAAAGCTGCTTCAAGACCCACGCATTACAGCCATGGGGCTGGAAATTGAACCGTTTTACTCCAAGATAGATAGTGAAATAGAAGAAGGAAAGCGACACGGCCGTAATAAATCCGAAATTCTCAATGATTTCATATCAGATGATATTGATATTGTAATCGCTACTACCGCATTTGGGATGGGGATCGACAAACCCAATATTCAAGCAGTAATCCACTATGAGACATCGGATTCACTGGAATCATATCTCCAAGAATCCGGACGCGGTGGCCGATCCGATTCGATTGATGCCGAATGTATCGTTCTATATGCCAACAGTGATTTTGATAAGCTATTTAATCAGCAAAACCGCTCGAAAATCGAATATGCCGAAATCAACCGTATTCTCAAAGAGATCAAGAAAGAAAAGCGCAATCCTGTCATTCTCTCCACGAAACAGCTTGCAGAAAAAGTTGGTATTGATACCGAAGATAGCTCCAAAGATTATGATGTCATGATCAAAACCGCTCTTTTGGAACTTGAAGAAGCCGGAATTATACAGCGTGGTCGAAACACGACAAAAATCTATGCAACTTCGATCAAGAAAGATGAAGATTCCAATACCATGGAGTATGTGCATAAAATACTCGATCCACATAAAGAGATATTGGATCTTTATGACGAGATGATTCGGATTATGGCAACAATCATCGGACGTAGTAAACTTGATCCTATCGAGGTAGATGACTTAGCCGATAACACAGGCGTGAATCGTAGCGATGTACATAGAGTATTATATAAACTAGCCGAATTCGATCTTATCGCTATGGAAAATGATGTAAGTGCTTACATTAGTCGCTCAGTACAAAAAGAGCTTGAATCGCATTTCGAATTTGAAAACAAACTCATCGATTTTTTCAAAGCACTCCCAGATTATCAACATGAATTTCATTTGCGCGATGTCAACGATATGCTCTCTGAAAAAACAAATCATATCCGTACCTCCAAAAAGATCATTCAAAGCTTCACGCACCTCTCATCACTGGCGAAAAAGAAGTTTAAAGTTAAATTTCACAAAGAGATTTGCAGAATCCTCCAAAAAGAAGATTTACCCAAAGTGATCGAATTGGTACAGGTTCGTCAAAAGGTCGCTCGTTCCGTCATCAATACGTTATTGGACAAGCACAAAAGCAGCAGCGATGAAGTCGAGTTTTCATCTACCGAGTTACAGCAAAGCGTTAATGAAGTCTCTAAAATCTCCCTAGAAGGGTTTCATCATACCCTTGTCTATCTCCATGACACCCTCAAAGAATTCAAACTACGCCGTGGACGTTTGATCTATTATCAAGCTTTTGCTTTGCAAAAAAACGACCGAATCGAAGAGCGAACACCGTATCAAAAGAACCGTGATTACAACAAAAGTCTCAAAGTTTATTACGAGCGCAAAACCGAAGCAATCCATATCCTCATGGCATTTTTCAAAAAGCTCTTACAAGAGGGTTGGGAGAGATGTGTTAAACTCATCGGTGATTATTTCTCGATGGATTACAACGCCTTTAAAAAGCTCTATAAATTTGATGAGAAGATGATCAAACTCCCTTTGACGGAAGAGCGCTATCGTCAAATCGTCAAAGATCTTAATGAAGAACAATCAAAAGTCTTCGACGATAAAACCAATCGCGCCATTATGGTTTTGGCAGGTCCCGGAAGTGGAAAAACCAAAACCTTGGTTCATAAAATTGCTTCTCTGATCACGTTAGAGAATCATAAACCCGATCATTTCTTGATGCTGACTCATGGCAGAGCTGCCGCTGCTGAATTTCGTAATCGTCTAGTCAAGTTAATTGGAGGATTGGCGTATGAAGTCGATATCATGACATTTCATGCTTATGCCTTGCAGCTCATCGGTAAACGAGTGTCTGAGCAAAATCGCCTCGATCAGGCGATTGAACTAGCAACACAAGGAATCGAACGAGGCGAGATCGAAATCCCTTTTAAAACGATGCTAATTCTTGATGAATATCAAGATGTCAGTCTCAAGACTTACCGTTTCATTACGACACTGTTTAAAAAGATGGAAGCTAACAAACGGATCATAGCGGTCGGAGATGATGATCAATGTATCAATAATTTCGATGGAGATGATCGTGCCGAAGTCGCATTTATGAAAGCGTTCGAGTATGAGTTCAATGACGGTGTCGCAATCGAGGAAGAAGATGAAAACTCCGGAAACTTTGCTCGATATTCACTCCTTAACAACTACCGCAGTAAGTCCAATATTGTCACCTTTGCCAATACCTTTGCCAAAACTATCCCTAATCGGCTAAAACTTGATGATTTGGTAGCAAATGATACAGATGACGGGTATATTCAGATCATAAACTATCCATTGAATACATCAATGATACCGAATGTTGCCGATCTCGTTGAAAAAGATCCTTCAGACAATATCGCTATTCTCTGCAAAACGAATCAAGCGGTTCTAACGATGTTCTCTATCCTCAAAGCCAAGGGGATCAACGTCAAATACCTGACCGCAAAAGATGGTTTTAGATTAGGCCAGTTAGTAGAATTACATGACTTTTTAGAGGCTTGGAAACAATCAACGTTTGAAGAAGCATCGAAATGGATGGATGAACGTTACAAGGACTCTAGTAATCTCTCATTGGCACAAAAGGTCATCGAACGATTTGTGAATGAAACGAATACCGAAAATAGCTCATCCGAATACCTTATAACGGCATTTGAAGAATATCTTTATGATATCGAATTTGAGGAATTTGAATCAACTAAAGCTAAAGTAATCGTCTCTACAATGCACAAAGCCAAGGGAAAAGAGTTTGACAGTGTCTATGTGATGGTGGAGAATAACTTTATTCAAGACGACTATCAACGCCGTCTCCTTTACGTAGCAATCACACGTGCAAAAGAAAACCTCTACATTCATACCCAAGATCCATGTTTCAAGCCACTTGAATCATTAACAAACAATGTTTCTATGATCCATCAGCTACAAATAGAGCCAAGTAGTATTATTTTTACAATGGGATTGGGTGACCTCGCATTAGGCAGTGAAGCAGCAGCAAAAGGGATTCATTTAACAAATCCTATCGTCGGTGAAACGGTTATGATCGAAAAGCAGACCAATGAAGATGGAACTATATGGTTCAAACTCACTAAAAACGGTCGTACAATAGGTGTACTTTCAAAACCTGAGAATGGTAAAGATCGCCTTAGTACAAAAATTCTACAAAAAGAAGCACAGGGATATCGACTCAGTCCACAAGCTGAAATCGAATATATAGTAGCCCGAAGAGATGCTATAAATCAAATAACTAATCTACATGTTCTATGTAATATTGGTATGTATCATCCCTGATACATGATTTATCCAATTAATTTGAATCATCCTCCATCATGTCCCAAAAATCGTTATCGAGTTTTTTGATTTCTATGATCTGCTCCGTCTGCATCCCTAAAGAGTAGTCATACATATATCTCGCCAACTGCTCACCGTCGATCAAAACTAATGTAGTGCCATTATTTAGTTTACTGGCATATTCAACAGCATTTTTATTGAAACTCGATGTTGTGATAAAAACACCTTTATTTGATTGAGCAACGGCCAATGCGCCTACAAATTTATTTAAATCTTCTCGGCCTATTTTATTATCTCGGCTATATCGTTTAGCTTGGATGTAGATTCGACCAAATCCCAATACATCTTCTTTGATAATACCGTCAATACCTTCATCATTGGATTGCTTGGTAACTAAACCAGAATCATGCACTTCTCCGCCATACCCCATTTTTTGAAGTAACATTACAACCAGTTTTTCGAATTCTCGTGGCGTTTTACTGATGATCGTATCCAAAATGTCGTTGTAGACTTTATTTTTGATTTTTTCAAATGAAACTTCAATAGTCTCCGAAGGTGTCAATTCCTCAGCGGAATCAAAATCAAACGGCATTTGTATCGATGTTGACCGTTGTTCAACTTTATCGCTATTTCTTTTTTGAATTTGTTCAGCAATATAGTCATTAATTGTATTAGGAGTATTTAGAAGCTGTTTCCCCTGCTCTGTGATCTGATATAGTCCCCGCTTTGGTTTACTGACCAATCCGGCCATACTCATATAACTCAATGCCCATGATACACGATCATAAAAGACAGGACCATTCCCAGACTGATACATTTCGGAAAGTTCATCATGAGATAGTTGAAATTCCTGAGCCAATGGAGCTTCGAACTCTTTGAGTTTTAAAGTACCCTTTGCATTTAAAAGTTTTAAAGCCGGGATACGAATATCATCATGTTTTGGAATTGACATTTATCACCTCTTTTCTATGGAAGTTGATTTAAAACATTTATTATTACGGCTGCAAATTCAGGAAACTTCATTTTGTTATCACCATCGATATTAGATTTATTTTGATAATAACTGAATAATTGATCTTTTTCTTCTGTTGCGAAAATTATAGGTGTAATTCCATCTGCCTCATAAAATACACCTGTAATTTTAGCTTTTCTATAATCTTTTAACACTT
>NZ_CALDDG010000080.1 GCF_937936435.1 uncultured Sulfuricurvum sp.
GGATTCGTATCATCGGGAGTTCCTTCCCCTTCGTCGCTTTCACGATAGAGTGCGTGGTAAACTTCTTCGACACTTTTGTCGCGAAATGACTCGAGGATGATTGCGTCGTCATCCGCATTCCCGACCCGTTGAAAATCGCTTAAGAGCAATCCCAGTACGATGTCGCAGCTTCGGTTCCATGTCGGTTTGTCGCGCCCCTTCATCCGAAAAGGGTGTTTGAGCAAAATATGCAGCAGGACATGGGCGTACAGATATTTGAGCTTGTTGTTATCGATCCCCCCCGCTTTTGAGACGTCGATACGGATACTGATACCGTCCGTTTCGAACAGCATATGGGGATTTGTCTGATATTTATGGGGAATAGAGAGGGCCAATACGCTCAAAAACGGGTGATCAAACAGAAATTGAACCCGTATTTTCTCGATTGCTTCATCAAAAGACGGCTCTTGCACGTTAGAACTCTCCATGATCGGTACGGCCAGAGCCCGAAGCGTTAGAGGATATAGTCGCCATAGCGCTCGATCCATGCATCAAATTCGGAGTATTCGGCCACTGCAGCGTCTTTAACGATGACGTCTTTAATCAGCATCACGCCAAATTCGGTCGGGAGTACCTGAGCAAATCCGAACAGGTGTTTCGTCGATTCTTCTCCTCCGCGGTAAAGTTCGACCATGGCAGAAACCAGTGCATAAAGCAATGCCGGTTCGCTTTTGTCGATTTCAGGATAATTTCCGTTATAGATTTCTTCAACATTCGGAAGTTTTTCATATACCTTCACGTAAGAGAGAAATTCGATACCGGCACCGTATCCGATCAAACCGTATACAATCGGTGCGATGGATGCGACGTTATCGTTTTTCTTTAGAATGGATGAAAGCATATGATAGCTTCTCGGTGTTGCAAAAGCGGGATTCGAATCGTCATCGCTGACAGGCTCGGAAGTGAGCAGATCGGGACGGAAACTCAAAAACCCGATGATGAACGGATGCAGCCCTTCTCGAATCGCAAAGAGCTTAAAATCTTCGAAACGCGCTTCGACATTCAGATGCACCATCCGGTTTGCAAGCGGTGTAGGCAGACGGAAAACGACACCCCGGTCGCTAATCCGGTTTCCGGCACAAATGATCCGCCATCCGCTCGGCAGAGCATACTCTCCCATTTTACGGTTAAGGACTAGCTGATAAATCGCTGCCTGCACGGATGGAGGGGCAGAATTTAATTCGTCCAGAAACAAGATACCGCTCGATTCGGGATCTTTCGGAAAAAAGACGGGGCTCATCCAAACGGTCTGCTCTTCCCGAATAGCCGGTACGCCGCGTAAATCGACAGGGTCCATTTGCGAAAGACGCACATCGATCAGTTCCAGATTGTGTTTTGCCGCAATGTCGGCAACGATATACGATTTTCCGATTCCGGGGCTTCCATGGATAAAAACGGGTATATCGGCTGCGATCAGCGTGTCGAGGTGTTGATACAGTTCGGTTGTTGTAATCGATGGACTCTTCACGCGCTCGCCTCGGCTATGATGCAGGTGAAACAATGTTCTTGGTCATCGCAGCTGACGCATGCCGGAGCCACTTTGCCGATGGAATCGTAAAGAAATTTTTTCCAAAGTTTATCTTTAGGTTTGATGCGTGCGAGGCCGGGGAAATGTTCGCTCATAAATGCACCCATTTGAATCCGATTTTTAAATCCGAGATCTTGATACAGATGGTTCATTTCCAACGATTTTTTGGCAATCATCGGCGCTATCTCATAGCGTGCTTTATCATCTATCGCATATTTTTTGAGAAAGTTCTCAATCTCGCGGCACATTAGGTCATGTTCGCTCATAGCATCCTCCTAATCTAATACTTGACTAGAAAATGCAATTTCTATTCTTATTAATCGGATACGAATATGGCTAAATATGATTAAAAATTAATCATATACGCAGAAGCCCGATACGGCAAAAACGTAGAAATACCTGTTATATTTACGTATATTACAGGTGAGGTTAACAAGTCATAATGAACGACTCTCAATTATTAGAACTTTTCCCGTTTATACGCAACAGTGTAGAACTTTTCGACAATCAGAACCGTTTTTTAAAAAAAATTATTTTGACCGGAAAAATTTCCGCTCTGGAAAAAGCGGCCAACCTTTTCTCATTTACCGAAAAAACTATCGAAACGTTTACGGATCTGAAAGATGAACTAATCCCTTTACTGATTCAGGAAAATGTCAAAAAACATACCGAAGAGCTCCATTCAAAAGCTCAAATCAGCATTGATATTCTGATTCGGAACCTTTTTGAACGTACCGCCGATGTCGGTTTTTTGGCTACGGACAACGTTATTATCGAGTTTTTACGGGGTGACAAATCCGCCGAGATGTTGAAAAAACGGCTTGTCGAATATACTCTCAAATACAGCGTTTATCATGAAATCATTATTGCCGATACACAAGGCAGGGTTGCATTGAATATTAACAGCGGTAACGTCATCAGTGATACGGCTCACGATCCGATCATCGAAGAAGCGCTGGCAACTGACGGTTATATAGAGCGATACGCCTACAGCCCTCTTTTTTCATCTCAAAACAAGTCGCTGATGTTTGCGCAGCGAATCGTTGAGAACCATCAGCCTATGGGAGTATTGATACTCTGTTTTCGGTTTGAAGATGAGATGGAACGTATTTTTTCCTCTTTGCTTAGCCCTTCGGAACACGTCTATATTACCGACGGAAAGCAAATTATCGCCACTTCCGAGAGTTCGGTCGGTGCAATCAAAAAACCTAAAAAAAGCAATGATAAAATCACTTTTGAAAACGGCAATCTTTATGTAAGCGCTTCTACAAAAGGGTATGAAGGGTATTTCGGAACACCGTCGTGGAAAAGCGTTTCATATATCAACGCACGAAAA
The DNA here is from genome assembly GCF_937936435.1 of uncultured Sulfuricurvum sp. GTDB lineage: Bacteria > Campylobacterota > Campylobacteria > Campylobacterales > Sulfurimonadaceae > Sulfuricurvum. The sequence continues at coordinate 2,904 of NZ_CALDDG010000080.1, forward strand.
TCTTCCCAGAAGCCTCCAGTCGAAGATACGATAGGGGTAAAATGCACACTGGATGATAACATCAAATCGATTATCCGAAAAGCCGACGACGTTATCGAAGATTTGAGTGACGTAATCATTAACGGTGAATTGATCGCCTCCAAAGAGCAGGTATATGTACTCACGCCTGTCCTCGATAATCTTCGTATCGTTAGTTCCGCCATCCTCACCACCATCAAAGAGACCGTCAATAATCTCGAAAACACGATTATGGAAGGATTGATTTATGATGCCCAATCCGCTGCAAAACTGGCAATAGAGATTATGGACCGGAATCTTTACGAAAGAGCTAACGACTGCCGCTGGTGGGCCATGACTCCCTTATTCGAACAAGAACTCGGCGACGCTACCTCCGATACCAAACGGATGAACGATGTTCTCTCTTACATCAACAATCTTTACACGGTTTACACCAATCTTTTTATCTACAACCGTGATGCGACTATCGTAGCATCTTCAAACGATCAAAGTATCATAGGGAATAAAATTTCAGGTGATTACATATCCCGAACACTCAGCAACCAAATCGGACAAAACTATTTTGTCAGCGCATTTGAACCGACTCCGTATTACCAAAATGAAGCCACTTATATCTACAGCGCGACAATACGCCAGAATGAAAAGATTGTCGGCGGGATCGGGATCGTATTTGATTCATACCCGCAATTTCAGGCTATGCTTCAGGACAGCTTCCCCGCTGGAAAAAAAGGGTTCTCATGTTTTGTAGATCGTAAAGGATACGTCATTTCAACTACCCATCCGAGTATCCGTCCAATGGAACAGATGGAACTTGATGAAGTTATTTTACGCTATAACGATCGGCAATCAACCCACCGTTTTCTCATCTATGAAGGGAAAAAGTATCTTGTCGGTATCGCTTTGTCATACGGTTATCGGGAGTATAAACTGCAAGATAATTACAAAAATGACATTTTATCGCTCACTTTTATCGAGTATTGAGCCTTACATTTCGATTTCGACCATTTTTCCCATGGCGATTTCGGCTATCTCTCGTCCAAATGCGACGCACTCTTCAAGTTCCTCTTCGGTAGGGATCAGTTTGACCTTCATCGGAGAAAGCGGAACCCGAAATTTCAAGCCTCGCAGACGGTCATGCAGCATTTCGGGAGCTTCTCCCGTCCATCCGTAGGAGCCGAACGTCGCTCCGATTTTTCCGTTGCTTTCCAGATACGACATACACGAGAGCAAATCCCACGCCGGTTTAACGGCATCTCCGTTAATGGTTGGCGAACCGACAAGAACCGCGTCCGATTCTTCGAGAAGATCGATCATGTTGTTCTCATCCAAAGATGCAAGATCGTACATGCTGGCACGTATCCCCTCGACGGCATCTGCACCTTGCATCATTTTTTCCGCCATTTTATGGGTGTTGTCATAACTGGAGATGTAAAACACCGAAAGCATCTTCGTTCCGAATTCGTTTTTTCGGAATTTAGCTTCGGAACTCCATTGGGCATATTTGGCGATATACCCTTGCGGATTCGAACGTAATATCGGACCGTGAAGCGGCGCGATCAGATCAATATCGAACCGTGCATAGAGTTTTAATGCATTCAAGACATGCTGTTTGAACGGCCGCATGATATGGTCGTAATAATATTGGAAAGCATACGAAAAATCGCCGACCGCATCGTCAAAAAGACGCTCGTCATAGTAATGGCTTCCGAATACATCCCCGCTGAAAAGGAGTTTTTCTTCATGCAAATAACTGCTCATCGTATCGGGCCAATGCAAAAAAGGGGTCATTAAAAACTCGATCGTCTTATCACCGAGTGAGATTTTTTTGCCCGTGGTTGCAATCTCATACGGAATATCCGTTCGAATGATGCCCTTGAGCATCATGACGGCACGGCCCGAGATAATCAACTTCGCTTCGGGAGCACGGCTCATGAGTTCGATCAATGCCCCCGAATGGTCGGGTTCGAGATGGTGTAAAACGATATAGCGGATTTCACTGTAGTCGCATACCCGTTCCAAACGGGCAAAAAAATCGTCCGAAAACTCTTTCTTGACGGTATCCATTACCGCTACACCTTCGCTTCCGCGAACCACATAGCTGTTATATGAACTTCCGTTCGCCGTCTTCATAATAATATCGAAAGTACGGATTTTTGGATCAAATGCCCCCGTAAAATAGACGTCGGGTTTAATAGTGAGAATGTCTGGAATCATTAAGTGTCCTAAATATATTCGATAACAATATTTCCGTCTTTATCGGTAACGGAGCATTGGCACATAAATCGGACGTCGCTCTCGCGAGAATCGATCATTTGAAGAAGCTTTTCCTCTTTCTCATTCAGGGCAGAGAGATATTCCATCCCCTCCAACACTCTGGCGATACACGTGCCGCAATCGCCGACTCTGCAGCCAAAAATCATCGAAGCACCGCTTTTTTCCGCAAGGGAACGCATGGTTGTTCCGACCGGAACATTAATCTTAATATTGTCGTTTTTGAGAAATACCGTTGCCATCAGTCATCCCTCCTTTGGTTAGAAAGGAAAATGCATTTAGTATTCTAATTGACCCGTAATTTTGTTCTTCCGACAAATAATCGGAGAAAATCGTATATATCGCTTAGAAAAAAAGCTCGGGTATCCTGATGTTCGAACCGTTGCAGCCATACTCGCTCTTTATTCTGCAAACCGCGACAGGGAATGACGAACTCATCGCGTGGCAAAAGCGGTTTAAGTATACCGCAGTCATTGATAGCGTTTACTACCGCTTCGAACAAATCGTCAAGCCGGTCGTCTTCATCGTAATGATACAATTTACCGTCCATTTTATAAAAACGGTAAATTCCAAGAATTTCGTTTGCTTTATCGATTTCATTCATACGTCAGCCTTATAAGTCATTCCATGCGCAAGTGCAACAGCTTCGTTCGTTACCATACCGTTATACGTATTAAGCGCACCCCGATAAACTTCATCTGCAAGCAGCAGGTGCAAAGGGGTGGAAGCGATCATCGACGCATACGGCATAGTCGCATTCGTCAACGCTATCGTAGAGGTACGCGGGTACATTCCCGGCATATTCGCTACGCAGTAATGGACAATTCCGTCAATTTCGAACGTCGGATGCGAGTGCGTCGTCGCATGGGAAGTTTCAAAACATCCCCCTTGATCAATCGATACATCGACGATTACGCTCCCTTTTTTCATATCTGAGAGCATCTCTTTTGTCACCAGTTTCGGAGCTTTGGCACCCGGCAATAGTACGGTTCCGACAACCAGATCGGCATTTTTAATACTATTTAATATGCTATCATGTGTCGAATAAAGCATCGTGACATTGGCAGGCATAACGTCACGCAAATATGTCAAACGTTCGGTATTGATATCAAGCATGGTCACTTCCGCACCCAGCCCCGCTGCGGCATCTGCCGCCGATTTACCCGCGACCCCCGCACCCAAAATAACGACACGGTTTCGCTCAACTCCTACGGCACCTCCGAGCAGCCGCCCGCTTCCGCCGTTATAACGTCCCAAATGAACAGCACCGAACAGTGTCGCCATCCGCCCCGCTATCTCGCTCATCGGTTCAAGAAGCGGTAATCGACGCCCTATTTTGAGCGTTTCATAAGCCAATGCGGTAATCCGTTTTTGGCATAAAACTTCCGTCAGTTCTTTATCGGCGGCCAGATGAAGATAGGTAAAAAGGATCTGTCCCTCTTTTAAGCGGGCGTATTCGACTTCGATCGGTTCTTTGACCTTCATGACCATTTCGGATGAGGAGTACACTTCCTCAGGCGTCGCTATGATACTGGCACCTGCTTCTACATACTCTTCGTCGAAAAAACCGCTTCCGACTCCCGCATTAGCTTCTACCAGCAGTGTATGACCGCGTTTACAAAGCTCACGAACTCCCGATGGAGTGATACCGACGCGAAATTCATCCGTTTTAATCTCTTTTGGAATACCGATAATCATACTTTTCCCCCGATTGCCACTGCATAGAGCAGCGGATTAACCGACCAGCAGAGCGCTTCGTCGTCATAAAATGCCCCTATTCCGCTGCACCCGGCATTCGATTCTTCCGAAATCAGGTAAAGCTTATGGGCATATTTGCCTGCCTCAATGTGCGTAACCGCATCAAATGAGCGCCCGAAAATTAATGATATCACACTCGCACCCGCGATAAAACGCTGTTCTAAAAGTAAATGAACCATTTCAGCTGAATAGTTCCCCACTTGCGTACAAACGCCGTTACGATACACACCGCATTGCA
>NZ_CALDDG010000081.1 GCF_937936435.1 uncultured Sulfuricurvum sp.
GGAACGAGCAATAATAAAAAGAAAAATATTCGCCGCATTATTGCGCTTGTGCCGGAGTATCTAATGCGGGTGCTTCACCGACGTTCCCATTCGCAGCGGCCGGAGCGGCCTCTGCTGCGGCACCCGTATCGGCAGGCTGGTCTAAAACCGTTTTCTCGACGGCTGTTTTCTTCGCCGACTTGGTACCGAAGAAATGGAGCTCTACCCGACGGTTCTTTTCCCGCCCTTCAGGAGTCGCATTGCTGGCAATCGGGCGGTACTGTGAAAAACCTGCCGCATGAAGACGCTCCGGCATTATCCCGTCGATCATCAACTCTTCCAACACCGCAATCGCACGGGCGGTTGAGAGTTCCCAGTTGTCCCGATACGGACTGTTGCGCCCCGGAGAAGTATCGTCGGTATGTCCGCGAACGCTCACTTCGACGTCATTGGGCAATTCCCCGACGATCAAAGCGATCCGTTTCAAAAAGAGCAGCGCGTCTTCGTTTTCGATTTTCGCACTTCCCTCTTTAAAGAGTAACGATGCGGGAAGCTGAATTACAAAACCGTCCTGAGACTCTTCAAGGCTGACGGAGGGGCCTTTCCCTTTTTCGCGCATCTCGTTGCTTTCGCTAATCGCTTCGGTGATACGGTTCACCATTTCACTGGATTCGCTTTGGGTTTCAATCGGCGTCGATTCTTGAATGCGCTGCTTAGAGATTTCCGTTTTCGATCCCCCCTCCAATACGCTCATGGCTCCGGCGAGAGAACCGATCGCTTCGGAGACTTTTTTGGCATCCATAGACGACATCGAAAGAAGCAAAACGAAGAAACACAGCAACAAGGACATCAAGTCCCCGAATGCCGCAAGCCATTCCGGCATACATTCGGGACAATCAGGACATTTTTTACCCATTTAGCATCCGTCCATTAAGAATCAAACTGACTAACCCGTTCAGCAGGGGGGAGATATGAGAGAAGCTTTGCTTCCAACGTACGGGGATTGTCTCCGGCTTGAATCGACATAATCCCTTCCAAAATAAGCTGTTTGGTCAAATCCTCATCCGCATTTCGGATATTTAAAATATTCGCTATCGGACCACCGAAAATATTACCGATCATCGCACCGTATAAAGTCGTCAACAACGCAACCGCCATTGAAGGACCGATCGCACTAGGGTCTGCCATGTTCAAAAGCATCGCGACCAGACCGATCAGAGTACCGATCATCCCCATCGCACCCGCGAGTCCCGACCATGTACTGAAAATAGCGGCATTCCCGGCATGGCGGGCACTCGTTTGTTCCATCTCGATTTCCAGCAGTGCACGGATCGTATCGGGTTCATTCCCGTCGACCGCCATCGAAAGCCCTTTTTTCAAAAACTTGTTCTCTTCGGCATTTGCAACCGCTTCGAGCGCCAAAATACCGTCGCGACGTGCCTGAGTCGCATAATTTACCAGTTTTTGGATGATTTCGGGTTTGTTATCGATAGTCGGCTTGATTGCGATCATGAAAATTTTGACGAAAATTTTCATTTGCTCCATCTTAAATGCGATTAACAACGCACCGATGGAACCCCCGACAACGATCAAAACAGATGGAATATCGATATAAGGACCGATACCGACACCCATTGCCATTGCCGAAACCAGCAAACCAAGAACCAAGACTAATCCGATAACCGTACCTAAGTCCATTCACATCCCTTGAAATCTATCTAGGCTATTTAAAGTGCTTATGATACCACAAGTTCAACGGGTATCTCGATTAAATTAATGGAATTTTGCTAAGATTACGACAATTATTCCTCAGGAGATTTTATGAGCCTTTCTATCGTTATCCTTGCCGCCGGAAAAGGGAGCCGTATGAAATCGCCCAAGGCGAAAGTGCTTCATGAAATCTGCGGGCGCGAGATGCTTTACTACAGTATCAAGGCCGCACGAGAGATTAGCGATGACGTTATTGTCGTAGTTGCGCATCAAAAAGAGGCCGTCACCGCTGCAATGGAAAAACATTTCACAGGCTTGACGTTTGTTACCCAAGATGCCGATAACTTTCCGGGAACGGGCGGTGCGATGATGGGAGTCAAACCGAGATACGATGACGTCCTTGTCCTCAACGGCGATATGCCGCTGATAAAGCGCTCTTCCATCGAAAAATTCCTTGCTAATCCCGCCGATATCGTCATGTCGGTCATCTCGCTCGACAACCCGAGCGGATACGGACGCGTCGTCATCGAAAACAACTCCGTTTTGAGAATTGTCGAAGAAAAAGACGCTTCGGAGCACGAAAAAGCGATCAATACCGTCAATGCGGGTGTTTATGCCTTTAAACACCACGTACTGCAAACCTATATCCCTCGATTGTCCAACGCCAACGCCCAAGGGGAGTATTACCTCACCGACGTTATCGAGATGGCACGCAATGACGCTTTGAGTATTGCTCCACTGTATGTCGAAGAGGTGGAATTCAAAGGGGTCAATTCGAAAAACGATCTCGCCGGAGCCGAAATGATTATGATGGATCGACTCCGCCGCCTTTGGATGGATGCGGGGGTAATTATGCATCTGCCTGAGACGATCTATATCGAAGAGGGGGTAAGATTCGAAGGAGAATGTATCGTCGAAAACGGTGCGCGCCTTTGCGGAAATACCCTCATTGCACATTCGCATATCAAAGCGCACAGTGTAATCGAGGAGAGTATTATCCGTGACTCCGATATCGGACCGATGGCACACATCCGTCCCTCAAGCATTATCACCGGGACCCATATCGGAAATTTCGTCGAAGTGAAAAAATCGACTCTTACAGAGGTCAAAGCCGGCCATTTGAGTTATCTGGGCGATGCCGTTATCGATTCCGGCACCAATATCGGAGCGGGAACCATCACCTGTAACTACGACGGGATTAAAAAGTATCAGACCATTATCGGAAAAAATGTCTTTGTCGGGAGCGACACACAGCTCGTAGCTCCCGTAGAGATTGCCGATAACGTCATGATTGCCGCGGGGACAACGGTCACGGCGGGAAAATACGAAAGCGGCCTTCTGATCCTCAGCCGTACCCCGATCAAAAAAATCTCCGGTTTCT
>NZ_CALDDG010000082.1 GCF_937936435.1 uncultured Sulfuricurvum sp.
CATCGGTGCCAGCTTGAAAAATATCGACGGCCTCTTGATATGGGGGGATAATACGGTCGATACTCCTATCAACCTCAAAGCAGGTCTCAATGAGATCACAATGACGTTCAACCTCAACGTCGTAGCGGGAGAATACGGTCTTTTTGTCGGATTGGCCGATATTAGCGGCGAACCGCGCGTGGAACTCGACCAAAGATGGCCTTGCCAAAAAGTCACAATCATTTCCACGCACCGTACCGATCAGGGATTTGCATATGCACCTGCACGTATCACCATTTGGCCGCAATCATGAAACCTAAAATTTTTATCTCTTTTTTAATGCCTTATCCGATACGGGGAATAGAGGCCCCCTATCTTTGGATTTTCTATAAGCAGCTCTTTGCATTTAAAAATGACCAGATCATTTTTATCGGCAGTTCGGCATATATCAAAGAGCCGTCCATGTTCGATGATCCTCGAAATGAACTTACCGTTGAAGGGGCAAAATACTTTGGCTATGATATACCCTCTCCCGAAAAGATAGCAAGTTATCGATTCATCGAATTTGACAGTGCCCTCTTTGACGATATGGAAGAACGGCATGCCCACAACAGCGATCAGATATTTACAGAAATTCTTCTACATAAAGATGATTCTATCATCCGCTATTTTGAAACAACTTTCTCGAGTCTAAGAGACGATTACGATATTTTAGGTATTTTGTCCTGGTGCAATATCCCATCACTCTCAGCCGCTGCCGACACATTCGCTATCCCTGTCATTCATAACGAGCTGGGAGCTCTTCGATCACCCCTCTATTTCCCGACAGCCTATTTTGATTTTAGCGGAGTAAACGGCCATACGGAATCCGAGGCAAGATTCGAGCATTTTAAGCAACAGGTCAGCCCTCATACCCTTTTGACTTTGCCAGAAATCCGAAATCTGATTACCTGCACACACGCTCAGCCGCTTGTCGCACAAGAAGAACCTGCGTTTGACTTCGGCATTGTTTTACAAGTCGAAGACGACTCTAATATCTTGGCTTTCTCAAACGGTTTTGATTCCATTTCCCTCATCAAATGGGTCAAATCTACCTTTAGAGGCAAAACTCTCTGTTTACGCGAGCATCCCGGCGGACATTTGCATTATGACAAACTGGGAGAAATTGACCATTCGGCAAATTCTCTCAGTTTTCTTTTTCGATGCGATACTATCGTCACTATCAACTCCAGTGTTGCCCTCGAAGCGTTGCTGTTTGGGAAAAAAGCGCTTATACTCGGTGACAATCCGTTTAAATTTCTGACACAGTTTGACGATCCCGATGAATTGCTCTACGGACTGAATTTTGCCGTTTTTTCTTACCTCATCCCGTATGATTTTCTTTTTGACTACGATTATTATCTTTGGCGACTTAACAATCGAAATGAAGCCGCGATTTTTGATAAACACGTAGCGTATTACCGAGAAAAGAAAATCGATTTGTGTCGGCAAACGCCCATAGCCGCCGAAAATACCGAAACGATCTCCACTCCGTTCATCCAGCTCTTTTTTGACGTCGGAGAAGGCATCTGCGAAGAGGACTCAACCAAAATGTCCGTCTCAGCAGGCGATTACATCCAAGAATGTGTATTTGACCTTTCGGATAAAAACTTTACAAACCTCCGGCTTGATCCGCTCAATGATTCGTGCGTTATCGAAATAGAAAGTTTACTCCTCGTCGAAGAAAATGAAATGCAAATCGATTTAACCACCGAAATATCGACAAATTGCTGTTCACGCAGTGAGAAGCGTTTCTTTTTCGAAACGGATGATTCTCAAATCTTTTTGAGAGTGCCGAACGAATCCGAGCCGTCCAAAGCCAAAAAGCTCATAGTATCCATCCGTTACGTTTATATCGGACGAGAAGCGGTACATGCCTGTGTCAGCCAAATATTGCATAACAAAGCGGAAGAGATCGCGGCACTTTCCCGTACCTTCGAGAAAGAGCTCTCTGACAAAGAGCATACCATCGCCATAAAAGAAGAAGCTTTGCAAAATACCTGCGCCGAACTTGTATCTACACAAAATAAACTCTCGCAGATACTCTCTTCCAACAGCTGGCGCATTACGGCACCGTTACGCTATCTCGGTGAGAATGTGCGTAAAAGTGTGTCCATTCTGGTGTTTGCATTAAAAACAATACGCTATTTATACAAAAACCCTACTATCATTCTTAGAGCCTTCAACGAATTACGTTACTCAGGAATTCAAAAAACATGGCTTAAAATCCGTAATAAATCCAAAAAAATTGAAGGCTTTATCGCATCGCAAAAGCATTCTACTCTATTCAACAATATTGTAGACCAATTTCACGATGTTCCTTTTATTCCTCAGTTTGCTATCAACAAACCAATTGACATTATAATTCCCGTATACAACGGAAAAGAATTTCTACTCCCCCTTTTTGAAAGCATCATCCGTAATACTTCAATGCCATACCGCCTTTTTGTCGCAGATGATAAAAGTAGTGATAGGGATATATTGCCGTTACTCTATGAAATACAAAAAAAACATCCCTTCATTTCTATGACTATTATTGAAAATGAAATGAATCTGGGATTTATCAAAACTGTTAATAAACTATCTAAAATGTGCGAAAATCACTTTGTATTGCTCAATACCGATACTGAAGTCCCTCCACAATGGATTGAGCGGCTCATGTATCCTATTTTCAAAATGGAGGGGATCGCTAGCACTACTCCATTTACCAATTCCGGAACAATTTGTAGTTTTCCCAATTATCTGGAAGACAATCCCATTTTTGAAGGACTTAGCGTCGAAGAAGTTGATAAACAATTTCGCTATGTCAATTTTGAAAAAACATACATTACGATCCCCACCGGAGTAGGTTTTTGCATGGGTGTCAATAAAAATCTTGTTGATCAGATCGGTATGTTTGATGAAATCTACGGTAAAGGGTATAGCGAAGAGAATGATTGGTGTCAACGCGCCATCCAACACGGATACAAAAATATTCATGTCACCAATCTATTTGTTTATCACAAGCATGGAGGTTCTTTCGGCAGTGAAGAAAAACAAATACTACAACGTAAAAATTTGGAGATATTATTGTCTCGATATCCCCACTACGCCAATGATGTCGATCTAACAGTCAATACTAATGCGCTCAGAGAGGTCAGAGAACTCTTAAAAAAACGTCTTATCAGGGATAAATACGAATCTTCTCTATCTTTGTCCACAAAAGTGGGAAGGGATTCGATTAAAGTTTATTATATCGGCTATCTCTCTTCTTCTTCCGGAGTAGGTAGAGCCTCTTTGGGCTATATTCAGACCTTACACGCTTTAGGTTTTGATGTCATCCCTTTTGATTTGGTTTCACCAGATTGGACAAATCGTTTGGTTGCAAATATCTACGATGATTTACCGTCATTTGTTATTTATCACTTTAACGCTAATGAACTCTTGACCCTTGATAAAACATTTCTAAAACTCATCAAAAAATTATCTTATGTAATCGGAATATGGGCATGGGAATCAGATCATCCACACATTGACTTTAAAAATGCTTCCGTCTACGTAGATCAAGTATGGGCAATCAGCCATTATATGTTAGACGCATTGCACGAAGTATCTTGTCGTACGAATGTATTATTACACATTATTGAAGATCAAAGTCAATCTGCTTTCGATGTCAACAATACCGTCGATAAAATTCGAAGTGAGTATGCTTTTGTAGTAGGATATATGTTTGATTTAAATAGCTACACTTTTCGTAAAAATCCCCTAGGAGTGATAGAAGCCTTCAATAAAGCTTTTCATGACACCGATAATGCTGCATTGATTCTTAAAATATCAGGAAGCAAGCATCATCCCATAGAATTTAAACAAATTTTTGAAATATCTAAAGAACACCCGCACATCTATATTATCGATACTTTCTGGAGTGGCAAAGAAATCAGCTTTTTTTATCGTTCTATCGACGTTTATCTGGCACTTTTCCGTGCAGAAGGGTTTGGTTTGACAATTGCAGAAGCAATGGCACATGGAGTTCCCGTCATCTGTACTCGTTACTCCGGCGTATTAGATTATATTGGTGATAGCGTTATTTCAATAGACTATAAATGGATTGAAATTCCAGAAAATTGGGGCCCTTATCAAAGAGGATGGAGATGGGCTAATCCTGATATTGATCAAGCATCAGCTGCTCTTCAAAACTTATTTAACGATTCTTTACTCAGAGAAAGTTATCGAATCAAAGGCTTATCCCAAATCACCGATACCCTTAGTATTAATGTGATCGGTGCTAAAATGCTCGGTATGTTTATAGATGCTAAAATAAGTTTATCACAATCGCCAACTATTTAATATAAATATTTTTTTCAAATATTCTAGGAAAATAAGAAGCACTAGGAAAAGACTTTGGATACCAAAAATCATTTAGTTTGGGGGGATATCTGCCGTTTAATTGCAATTTTCGGCGTTATCTTGATACACTGCGCAACTCCTATCCTACAGAATTATCATACATTATCTCTCGATAAACTTTTGGTCGCTAATGTCATCGATTCATATGCTAGAGTATCAGTTCCTCTGTTTGTCATGTTATCAGGGACACTGTTATTAGGACAAAAATACCATAACCATATTTTTGATTTTTTTGAAATTAAAAAAAGAATTTTCAAAATCGCCGTTCCTCTTCTTTTTTGGTCTTGCGTATATTTAATTTTTACGCAACAATCGTCGAAAGCTCCACTCGATATTCTATATTCTTTCGGTTCCATACTAAATACCCCGGCAATGTATCATTTGTGGTTTGCATATATGATATTGGGAGTTTATCTTTTACTACCAATACTTCGTTTAATTGCAAAAGCTGTATCGCGTGACACTTATTTTGCTCTTTATTTTTTCGCATTATGGATAATCATCAACTCCTTAACTGTGTATTCACCAATCAACTTGATTTCCCAATTAAAACTAGCAGGTTTTTTAGGGTGGGGAGGATATTTTATTCTCGGCTTTTATTTGTCAAATGCTAACTGGACACATCATCTTTCAAACAAAATCAGTTTTATGATTTTTTTTATGGCAGGTTTATGTACTTTTTTACTTACGTGGTACTTAAATTTAAGATCAACTTCTTTTATAGAAATAGCATTTGAGCCTTTAAGTCCTAATTGTATCATCGCGTCTATCGGAGCTTTTTTATTGCTTCAAAAAGTTCAAGTGAACAAACATTTTATCAAACCATTAGCATTTATCTCCAAAAGAGTATTTCCTATCTACTTTATTCACATTCTTATTATCAGTATTCTTGGAAGTGATAAACTTGGATTTGTCATTACTCCTCTAACCATACATCCTGCCATCGGCATTTTAATTTTAGCTTTTACTACATTTCTAATCTCTTTATTTATCATTCTCATTTTACAAAAAGTGCCATTTATCTCAAAATTAGTTGGATAATCATTTACATTATACGATTAAGTAAACCATAAAAAAGGTATAATACCGCTCTTATTGCTTTTTTATCTATGAAGGGTATTTATATCACACCATAAAACTTCGAAAAATGAGTTCATCGATTTATATACCGATACGCGAATAAAACACGTCATGCAAGAAAACGGGGGCGCCCATAATGCCATTAACAGAGGGCTCTCATTAGCACAGGGGGAATATTTAACTATTCTAAATTCCGATGATGAGTATCATGCCCAACGCCTTGAAAAATGTATCCGGTATTTTTCAGTCAATGCGGATATTGACTTGATCTCTACCTGGATCGATGTCGTCGATGCTGAGAGTCGAAAACTGGGTACAAAACAGGCATGGCACAATATGGAACCGTGGGAAATCAAAAACAAGCAAAAAACGTTTGCTTCGACAGAAGATTACGCGTTAAATGCATTAATGTCCAACTTCGTTTCAACCACCAGTAATATGATCTTTAAACGCTCCGTGTATGAAAAAGTCGGCGGGATGAGAAATCTGCGCTTCACCCATGACTGGGATTTTCTACTTCGAGTGTGTTCCGATCACCACTGTTATAATCTCTCGGAACCGCTATTAAATTATCGTATTCATAACACAAACACGATATCCAGCAATAGAAAATGGATGTTATTTGAAATTTGCTGGATTATTGCGGCAAATATTGATCGATTTTCTAAAATGCTGCTACCCAGCTTGAAAGCGGAAGATTTTATACAGTCCACGATCAAAATCTTAGAATCATTCAATCTGCAGAATAACGACAAAGTTTTTTGGCTTCTTTATTGGCAGATCACCAATTTAAAGCACATGGGTGTTGCAAATCCGGAAGAATTGTATTTAAATGATGCCGATATCAGAAACAGCATCATCGCCTACATTCAAGAATAAATCGTTATGGAATGAGCGGTTTATGCGTGTACAAATTATTATCCCTATTCTCAATCCGGACAATGCTTTTACTACCGTACTCGAAATGCTCTCACGACAGACTGTTCCCAATAATATTTTATTGATCGATTCGGGTGATTCTCAAATCACCGGTCAATTTGAAAAACGTTCTATTGAAAGAGGAACTTTCAATCACGCGAATACCCGTAATATCGCATTGGAATACACGGCTGATCTGTATCTTTTTATGACTCAGGATGCGCTCCCTTATGATTCCCATTTGCTGACAAATTTATGTAAAGCATTTGAAGACCCTGACGTAGTTGTAGCGTATGCACGCCAACTGCCGTACCCTTATGCTGATCCTATCGAAGTCTTTGCCCGTCACACAAACTATCCTGAGCATTCTTGTATTAAAACCAAAGACGATATAGCGAAAATGGGAATTAAAACTTTTTTTGCTTCCGACAGTTGTGCCATGTATCGCGGAGAATATTTCAGAAAAGTAGCGGGATTTACAAAAGACTTGCACACAAATGAAGACATGGATTTCTGCGCCCGTGCAATTTTAGATCATAAAAAAATAGCTTATGTTCCTGATGCCAAAGTCTACCATTCTCATAATTTATCCTACACAGAATTATGGAAACGCTATCGGATGATAGGAGAATATTTTAGGAACCAATCATGGATTCTCACAGAAATTTCAAAATACCGGTCTGCGGAAACGACGGGAATGACACATGCGATTAATGAAATTAAATTCTTATTTAAGACCGCTCCGTCTTATATTCCGGAGTCTATTCTGAAGTCACTTATAAAGTTCATTGCTTTTAAATCCCCCTTTTAGATAAAATTCACTATTTACTAGAGGGAGTTTTTTTGCATTACTTTGCTTTCCGCTTTTCTACTTTCTCTCTTTTAGTATTTGGTAATTTATGGATCGTTTTTCTTATTGCCGATAAAATTATTGCTCAGGCTCAAAACCATTTTTTTATTGATTATCTCTGGATAGGTTGGATTTATATTTTTACCTATTATACGAATAGGCTGATGACACGCAGAATGGTTACGACAAATGAGATGATGATTATTTTAAAATCAAATCTCATCGCTTTACTGGCTATCTTCTTTGTTGTTGTATTGGCGAAATTAGGGGATTCGATCTCGCGTACTCTCGTTTTACTGCACTTTGCACTCAATGCGTTCAATCCTATCTGGATGTATCTTATCAAAAAACGGCTACTCAGACTCAGTATATTACGGAAACCTGTTTTTGTGGTATGCGACAGTAACGGATATGAAAACGTACAAAAATGGTTTGCACCCGACAACCCTTTCGGCTACGATATTGCGGTAACCCTGAATGTCGATGAAGAACCGATTATTCTCATTCATAAAAAAATTGAGATGTTGATTCAAACTCATAAATACCATGCCGCTATCATCGATATCAACCATACCGATATCCATGAGATTAATGATCTTATCGATCATATACAAAAAAACCTTCACAGAGTCATCTTACTACCGGAGATTTCTAAAATTCCTATCATTAACGGTGAATTAATCAGTTCTATTCACCACAAAGGAATGGCGTTTTATATAAAAAATAATTTATTAAGCATTGTCGATAGAAATATCAAAAGAATTTTCGATTATTTGGCATCTATTTTACTTATTATTCTCTTTATGCCGATTCTCATATTGCTCTTTCTCATTGTTTCGATTGATACGAAAGGAAATCCTCTCTTTAGCCACAAGAGGGTAGGCTATCGCGGTGAGCGATTTAAAGTCTGGAAATTCAGAACTATGTATTTAGATGCCAATCATAGACTTGAAACCATTTTAGAAACCTGTGAAGAATCCCGAGCGGAATGGGAAAAGAATTTTAAACTTAAAAATGATCCTCGTGTTACGAGAGTAGGACAGTTTTTACGCAAAACTTCACTTGACGAATTGCCGCAATTGATTAATGTTTTAAAAGGAGAAATGTCTTTAGTAGGGCCGAGACCTATCATTATGGATGAAGTAGCCAAATATGGAGATTTTTACCAATATTTTACAGCAGTAAGACCCGGTATTACAGGATTATGGCAAGTGAGTGGACGTAACGACATCAGCTATGATGAACGGGTTCAGTTAGATGTATGGTATGTACGCAACTGGTCTATTCAACTCGATATCGAAATACTTATCAAGACTGCAATCGTTGTTTTTTCAAGAAAAGGGAGTTATTAAGTGGTGCCGGCACGAGGATTTGAACCCCGGGCCTACTGATTACAAATCAGTTGCTCTAGCCAACTGAGCTATGCCGGCGAATAGAGGCGGAAGTATATCCCATTTTTACTTAAAATGACCTATTTTTTTGAAAAAAACTATTTATGTTATAATCCTAATGCAAGATACATATAAGGGATGAGATGAAAGGGATCATATTAGCCGGAGGAAGCGGTACGCGCCTCTACCCTATCACCAAAGGTGTGAGCAAACAACTGGTGCCTATTTACGATAAACCGATGATTTATTATCCCCTGTCCGTATTGATGCTTGCAGGCATCCGTGAAATATTGATTATCTCCACTCCGACGGATCTTCCTCGCTTTCAGGAGCTTTTGGGAGATGGAAGCGAGATCGGAATGCGTTTTGAGTACTGTGTCCAGCCCTCGCCTGATGGTTTGGCACAGGCATTTATCCTCGGAGCCGATTTTATCGGCGGTGATGACGTTTGTCTGGTATTGGGAGACAATATCTTTCATGGGCACGGGTTGACGAAACTCTTGGCACAATCGGTTCGCAACGTTACCGAAGAAGGTAAAGCGACCGTATTCGGGTACTGGGTCAAAGATCCGGAGCGCTACGGTGTCGCCGAATTCGATAAAGCCGGAAACGTCCTCTCCATCGAAGAGAAACCGAAATCGCCGAAGAGCTCCTATGCTGTTGTCGGACTCTACTTTTATCCTAATAGCGTTGTCGAAATCGCGAAAAATGTCAAACCGAGTGACCGCGGCGAGCTTGAAATCACCACGGTTAATCAAACCTATCTTGCCCAAAACGCACTCAAGGTTGAACTCATGGGACGCGGTTATGCCTGGCTCGATACGGGGACGCATGAGAGTCTTTTGGAAGCCAGTCTGTTTATCCAGACCATCGAAAACCGCCAAGGACTAAAAGTCGCCTGTATCGAAGAGATTGCCTATGAAATGGGTTATATATCCCAAGAAAAACTATTGGAACTGGCCCAACCTCTTTCAAAAAACCAGTACGGCCAATATCTGATCCGTCGTGCGAATGAAGGGAAAATCGGCGAATGACTTTCGAACGTACCGCACTTACCGATGTTATCCTTATCACCCCGAAAGTCCACGGCGATGAACGGGGATATTTCACCGAAACCTTCCGAGCCGACAAGCTCGAAGAATTTTTAGGCTATACGATCCCCTTTTGTCAAGACAATGAATCCAAATCTACGTATGGAGTCCTTCGGGGGCTGCATTATCAGCTTCCTCCCTATGCGCAAACTAAACTGGTACGGGTTATCGAAGGAGAAGTGCTCGATGTTGCCGTCGATATTCGAAAAGGCTCCCCGACTTTCGGTCAATACATTGCAGTGCGTCTTTCCGGTGAAAACAAGCGCCAAATGCTCATTCCACGCGGATTTGCGCACGGATTTGTCGTCCTCTCCGAAACCTGCACTTTTGCCTATAAAGTCGACAATTACTACAGTCCCGAATGCGACCGCGGAATTGCCTATAACGATCCGGCTATCGGCATCGACTGGCAAATCGATCCCGCCAAACTGCAGTTATCGCTCAAAGATACCAAGCAGCCGTTATTAAATATCGCCGATTTATTCGAATACGGGATCGATCTTTATGAATAAACCGATACACATTCTTGTGACGGGCGAGAACGGCCAGCTCGGCAGCGAGATAAAAGTTCTCTCTGTCTCCTATCCTCAATACTCTTTTACCTTTACGGATCGTACCACACTCGATTTGTCCAATCTATGCAAAATAGAAGATTTCTTCGAAAGCAAACAATTCGACGCGATCATCAACTGCGCCGCTTATACAGCGGTCGACAAAGCCGAAGATGAAAAAGAGCTTGCCGACACCGTCAACCACCGCTTTGTCTCGATGCTGGCCAAAATCGCTAAACGGGACAACAGTAAACTGATCCATATCTCTACCGATTATGTATTCGACGGGAACAACCATCGCCCCTATATCGAAAGCGATCCGACCGATCCGCAAGGGGTTTACGGTATGAGCAAACGAAACGGAGAAGATGCAATTCTCGCCGCCGCACCTCAAAACACACTGATCATCCGTACCTCATGGATCTATTCCTCATTCGGATCCAATTTTGTCAAAACGATACTCCGACTGGGAAAAGAACGCGATTCACTCGGGGTGATCTTCGACCAAGTCGGGACACCGACCTATGCCAAAGACCTGGCAAAGGCCATCTTGGATATTGTGCCGGATATCGATAATCGCGCACCTGAAATCTATCATTACAGCAACGAAGGAGTTGCCAGTTGGTACGATTTTGCCAAAGCGATCTTCGAATTGTCCCACATCGGCTGTACGCTCAATCCTATCACCACCGATCAATACCCTACGCCGGCAAAACGTCCTCATTACAGTCTACTGAACAAAACCAAAATCAAAAACGATTTCACTATAACCATCCCGTATTGGAGAGACTCTCTCCGCCTCTGTTTAAATGAATTAGGAGAATTATCATGAAAACCCTTTTAGTGACCGGATGCGCCGGATTTATCGGGAGCAATTTCGTCCCCTATTTTCTGGAAAAATACCCTGATATCCGTCTTGTCAATCTCGATCTGCTCACCTATGCCGGAGATTTGTCCAACCTCTCCGACGTGACCGATACCGAACGTCATATCTTCATTCAGGGGGATATCTGCGATAGAGCCCTCGTCGAATCGTTGTTTACCCGATACGATATTCGCGGGGTAATCCACTTCGCGGCCGAAAGCCATGTCGACAATTCGATCAAAAATCCGGGTATCTTTGTCCAGACTAACGTCAACGGAACATTCACCCTAATCGATGTCGCTTACAAAATGTGGATGGAGAAACCGTTTCTCTATAAAGCAGGATATGAAGGGTGCCGTTTCCACCATATCAGTACCGACGAAGTCTACGGAACACTTGGAGAGAGCGGCCTCTTCACCGAAGAGACCTCTTATGCGCCGAATAGTCCGTACAGTGCTTCCAAAGCCGGTTCAGACATGATCGTCCGTTCTTATCATCACACCTATGGGATGGATACCCTCATCACCAACTGTTCGAACAACTACGGCCCTAAACAGCATAACGAAAAACTGATCCCGACCATTATCCGCAAAGCTCTAGCTAACGAAAACATCCCGATCTACGGAGACGGTAAAAACATTCGTGACTGGCTTTACGTTCTCGATCACTGCAAAGGGATCGATCTGGTCTATCATACCGGAAGAAGCGGAGAAGTCTATAATATCGGAGGACGGAACGAGCGCAACAACAACCAGATTGCCGAGCGTATCTGCAGCCTGTTGGACAGCATGAAACCGAAAGCGGATGGAAGCAGCTATAAAACGTTGATAACTTACGTCGAAGATCGAGCCGGGCATGACCGCCGTTACGCGATCGATGCGACTAAACTTGAAACAGAGTTGGGCTGGAAAGCGGAAGAAACGTTCGATACCGGAATCGTCAAAACGATCGATTGGTATCTGCAAAAATACAGCTGAACCGTTAAAAGTCGAGCCGCATTCCGAAATACCATGAATCGTTATAAGTGACGCTTTGATCTTTAACATCGGTATCGATTGTCCGATATCCGACTTCCAGCCGCCCGTTCGTGATCGGTTCGGCATCCAAGTGGATACGGGTTTCCATATACGAATCGGCATCTTTGAAACATAATACCGAAGGGGCATAATATAGTGCGCCGCCGAGGTAAAACGGAAACGGGGTGTTCAGAGGCAGACGAAGCTCCGCTTCGACTCCCATCGGTACCGCACTGTAGGTATTACCGTCAAATTTGGTATATTCACCCTTTATACCCAGTCCCACTTTCAATCCCGGAACACCTTGTACAGGACGCATAACGAGAAAAGAGACCTCCATCAGCGGATCGGGGTCGGCAATCGTTTTGGAATTATTATTGTCCCCTTTTAAAAAACGGGCTCCGATATAGGCATTATTCATTGCATTTCCCATACGCCCCATGTCGAGTCGAATCGAACCTTCCACATCTCTGCTATTGACGTTTGCCTCGATTTGATGCGCTGCGAATACGGAACTTGCGAACAACATAATTAAAATAACTTTTCGCATCATTGCATTACCCTTTTATCGTCTCTGCGCCGCTAGCAAAAACCGTTTATTTATTTCTCTTTCCGAAATTGTAGCATAACTCCCCCTTTGCGCGCCGTACTCCCATCCAAAACGTGGTATAAGAGAAAATAAGCTACAATAATTATTCCAAATATTTGATATCCAATACCATCGAGAGACCATAATGATCTACAGTGACGAACCGTTTAACGGCAAGACGATTTTAATCACAGGCGGTGCAGGATTCATCGGCAGCAATCTCGCATTTTATTTCCAACGCCATTATCCCGATGCCAAAATCGTCGTTTTGGATCTTTTTCGCAACAACGAAACTTTCGACAACGGAAATCTAAAAAGCTTCGGACATTTTAAAAACTTATTGGGCTTCACCGGAGAAATCCTATGTGCCGATTTAAACGACCCTACCCTTTGGGAACGTCTGCGAGGATACGGGTTTGATTATATCTTCCATCAGGCGGCTATCTCCGATACGACTATGTACGATCAAACGATAATGTTGCAAACCAATCTCAATACTTTTAAATATTTCATCGATTTGGCACTTGAACGCAATATCCCCTTGGTATACGCCTCATCCGGTGCGACCTATGGTGATGCCGAAGCGCCGCAAACCGTAGGACGGGAAGCGCCGCAAAACGTCTACGGATTCAGTAAACTGATGATGGATCATCTCACACGCGATACGCTAAAGCGCTATCCTGATGCCAAGATCGTCGGTTTGCGCTATTTCAACGTTTACGGACCGAGAGAATTCTATAAGAATAAAACGGCATCGATGGTTCTTCAACTCGGACACCAGATTTTGGCAGGAAAAACACCGAAACTCTTTACGGGTTCCGATACTATCCGTCGGGATTTTATCTACATCGACGATGTTATTCAGGCAAATATCAAGGCTGCCAATCCGCGACAGAGCGGAATTTATAACGTAGGTACCGGGAATGCGCGAAGTTTTCAGGAAATCGCCGATATTTTGCAAGAACAGCTCGGGACGGACTACGGAACGGATTATATTGACAACCCTTATATCGGCTCATATCAATTTTTAACCGAGGCCGATATCGCACCGAGCATCGAAGGGTTGGGATATACCCCGCAGGTGACATTGGAAGAAGGTATCCGACGTTATCTCCCTGAAATCAAACATCTTTTTCAAACCGAGGTTAAACGCTAATGCATATTGTTGAAAGCCATCCGCGTATTCTTGTCGTCGGCGATATGATGCTCGACCATTATCTTTGGGGACACTGCGAGCGGATATCGCCGGAAGCACCCGTACAAATCGTTGATGTCAAAGAAGAGAGCACCGTTTTAGGCGGTGCCGGTAACGTCGTTCATAATCTTGTCGCATTAGGGGCGACAGTAAGTGTCGCCAGCGTTATCGGAGATGACGAAAACGGAACCCTCTTACTCCAAAAACTCGATGAAATCAATGTCAACCGTTCTTTATGCATTATCGAAAAAGGGCGAATCACCAGTAAAAAAAGCCGTGTTATCGCTTCGCATCAGCAAGTCGTACGTTTCGACAGCGAAACGAAAAACCCCATCAGTATCACCTCTCAGAAAATTCTGATGGACAAAATCATCGCCATCGTCGAAGACTTCGACCTCATCATCCTCTCAGATTACGCAAAAGGGGTCTTAACCGAAGGACTTTGTCAGCAAATTATCACCCTCTCGAAAATAGCCGGTAAAAAAGTACTCGCAGATCCGAAAGGAAAAGATTATTCCAAATACCGAGGCTCTTATCTGCTCACTCCCAATAAAAAAGAGGCATCCGAAGCTACCGGCATTTCCATTCATGACGAATCATCGCTTGAAGCAGCCTTGAAATACCTCCAAACCAACGTCGGCTTAAGCGTACCGCTCATTACTCTCTCCGAAGAAGGGATCGCCTACAGCGAGAACGGACTGCATCGTGTTCCGACCGTCGCCCGCGAAGTTTTCGACGTCACAGGAGCCGGAGACACGGTTATCGCGGCACTCGGTTTTGCATTGGCTCAAAAACAAAATCTCTACGATGCCGTCACTTTTGCCAATGCCGCGGCAGCGGTCGTCGTAGGTAAATTAGGAAGCGCGACCGCCACGCTTGCCGAAATCGTCGAATACGAAACTTCTCTAAAACAAACCCACGCGGACAGTCGTATTAAAACGCTGGAGCAAATCCGTACAATGTGCGAAAGTTTTAAATCACGCGGGAAACGGATCGTCTTTACCAACGGATGTTTCGATCTTCTTCATGTCGGGCATGTCCGCTATCTCGAAGAAGCCAAAAGTTTCGGCGATATCCTCATCGTAGGACTCAACAGCGATGCCTCGGTCAGAACACTCAAAGGAGAAAGCCGTCCTATCAATACCGAAAATGATCGTGCCTATATCCTGGCGGCCTTGGAAGCTGTCGATTATGTCGTTATTTTCAACGAAGAAACCCCCTATGAACTGATTAAATCGGTTCGTCCCCATATTCTCGTCAAAGGGGGAGATTACGAAGGAAAAGAAGTCGTCGGAAGCGATATTGCCGACGAACTCCGGCTTGTACGGTTCGTCGAAGGAAAAAGCACTACCTCCACTATCTGCAAGATCCAGCAGCAATGAGTACAAAAACCCGTTTTCTTATCATACGTTACAGCGGGCTTGGAGATCTTGTTATGCTGCTGCCGACGCTGCAAAAACTGAAAATTGTCTATCCGGAAAGTTCATTTACCCTCTTAACCGACAGTTCCAATCGTGATTTCGCCAACCTTTCATGCGGTCTCATTGACGATACGATTACCCTCAATCGCAAAGTGTTTAAACAAAAGCGATTTTTCTCTTCTATCGGTGAAATCGGCAAAATGCTTTTTCACATCCGCAAACGTTTCGATATCTGTATCGATTTCCAAAGTTTCGGAGAGACGGCAACTATCAGTTATCTCGTCAATGCAAAAGAGAAATGGGGTGCCGAAAAAAAGAGCAAATACAACTACGGCTATACCCGATTGGTTCCATACGATACTTCCGGGCATCGAAGCCAGCTTTTCGCCCGTATAGCCGGAGTCGATGACACCCTCTCCCGCCCCAAAATATGTCTGACGCAAAACGCTGAAGTTTTTCGCCAATCCGTCGCAGCGACACTTGATTCAAGCAAACCGACGGTAGGACTCAATATCGGTTCGACCAGCGAATCCAGACGCTGGAGCGAACAAAACTTTTTCCAGCTGGCTTCTGAGCTATCAGAACACTATACGATCCTCGTATTCATCGGTCCGCTCGAAAACCGCTACAAAGAAGTTTTCCAAGATTTTGCCATTATTGAGAATACGACGCTCGAACAACTCTGCGGAGCCATTTCGCTGTGTTCGTATTTTATCAGCAACGATACCGGCCCCGTCCATCTCGCCGCGGCTCTCGGGATTCCTACGATCACCCTCTTTAGTACCGGAGAAGATACAAACGTAGGATGCCTAAATCCCTACAAACGCTCGCTTCGCCGTCCCGATATTAATGCCATCAGTGTCACTGACGTCACCGATGAGCTCAAAGCACTGGAAAACGACCTGATCTTAAACTGAATTATTATCGTTTGTAAACGATTGCAATGAGTATAATCCATATCGAGTCATAAATAACATTTTGATAGATTGAATGATCGAACATTCCACTAACAAATAATACAATGAGAATAGCAATGGCTGAACTATACAATGGCGATGCATCTTCTTTATACGATACGATTTTAGAATACAGACGATACCAAAGAAATAGAAACATCACCATTCCTACCATGCCTGTCGATAATAATATTTCCAAAATAATATTATGAGGCATCATTCCATAAGACGGAACTCCCGGTAAAAAGCGAAAAGCGTCCAGACCATATCCTAAAAATGGGTGTAGTTCAATATGATGCCACGTTAATGACCATAAAACATCTCTACCTGCACTTTCCCCTTGAAAAAGAGAATAAACACGCAAAACAATATGAGAATCCTGAGAGGCATAAATTAAGAGTCCGACAATACCGAGAATGACGTAAATATAATGCTTACTTTTCAAATTTTTTCGCTCTATCCAAAAATAAACAGATAAAGCACTTACTGTAGCCACCCATGAACCACGGGAATTTGTTTGCAATAGATCGAATAGAGCCATCGAAACAATCAAAGTAAGAATCCCTGCTTTGAATATTGAAATACTAAAATATCTTTTATGTAACAAGATTCCCGCACTTAGAACGATCCCGACAGATAAAACAAGCCCCAATGTATTTGGATGAAAAACCATCGCTTTCATGCGGCCATCTAACATTGTTTTTCCGATTAAATCTTGGCCATATAGATATTGAAACAATCCATCAATAACTTGAATTCCAAAAGCGAATAAAACGCTTATCACTATCAAAGATATCGAAACATATTTTTTTTTGAGAAAATATACTAATGCATAAAGGCACAATGCTAATTGTAAAAGTCGAAGTTCAAAATGCCAGGCTTCCGCAGGATTAAAAGCATCCATATTTGCCAGACTAATCACCCCAAAGAATAAAAGGATCGCTTTAGTAAAAGGTTGCTCTGTGATATAAGATATCAAGTCTTTATTTTGAAAAGCTATCCAGAAAAAAGAAAGAGGTATCAATCCTAACATTAGTTGAAAAACTGCATTTTTCATTGGTATAGTAACAATCCAAACAACTACTAATACCGTAATTGTAAGGTTACGGTTTAGATAGTGTTCTACATTCAATTGTCCTGCAGTTTTAATCATTTTATTGCTCAATACTCTCATTTACCAATGAACTTATTTGCATCACCGAAATACTATTCATGCATTCATGTTGAGTTGGACATTTTGATTTATAGCACGGTTGACAACTTAAACGCAGGTCTGACACAACATATTTATGTTTTCCGTAATATCCTCCAAAAGCGACACAATGTTTGATATCCGTTGAACCAAATATTGTCAATGTATTTGTCCCCACAGCTGCTGCCAAATGCGCCGGACCACTGTCATTGCATACCAAAAGATCGACGGAAGCTAAAAGTCCTTTCAACTGTGACAAATTAGTCTTATCGATCATATTGATACTTTGAGGGAAAGCTTTTTCTATTTCTTTTCCTATAGGTTGTTCCAAAGCAGATCCTATTAGAACTACAATATATCCTGCACTCAACAATTTACCTGTTAACTCTAAATAATATTGATCACCCCATTTTTTACTTTCCCACCGTTCACTTGCACCCGGTGCCAAAGCAACAACTTTTTTTTGTTGACCACTCCATGGAAATATTGTAGAAATATAGGGAAGTGAAATTGTCGAGTTCGATTGAAAAAACATTTCAACTTCTTTACGATCGTATCCCAAATCAATGAGAATATCTTTATGCGATTTTACTTTTGGCTTTATATAAAAATACTTCTGTAACATAGATGCTGATTGATTAATAAGTTTTCGTTTCTTTGAGAAAAGTGTTATCCAATGAGACGGTCTTGTACACTGCAAATTTATAATAAGGTCATACTCGTTTTTTCTAAGTAATCGCAATCTTTCTCTGAAATTTTTCCCAACTATATACTCATCAAAATAATTCGTATCCTGGTAAACTCCTTTTCCGAGATTCGATGTCAGTAACGTCAAGTGCTCTTCTTTAAAAAAATGCCTATAAGCCCGAAAAGCAACTTCTAAGGTTATAAGATCACCCAGTGATGAAAAACGTATCAATAAAATCTTCATTTATAATGCTTCCTAACCAAAAAATCTTCCTTTATATACAATAATTTTTTATTTTAGAATAAATCAATCATACTCTTCAGAAGTCATTGCATTATAAATCACATCAAGAAAACGTTGAGTTACATATGAATTTTCAAAATACTTTTGGCTTCTTTCCCATCCTCGTTTGGCTATAGAAGCTCCTTCATCGGGATGTCCGTGATAATAACGAATTTTAGAGACGAGATCATCCAGATCATCGAAATAAACGATTTCATCTTCCTTATACAATGCTTCGTATCCGGGGATACGCGGCGTAAACGTCAGTACACCGTTCCCGGTCAAATGGGCTATCCGGTCCGAGCTGTACAGCTCCACATCGTTACGGCGGCTGTAATTAAGACCCATTCGTGCCTGAGACAGCGTCTGCATATACTCCGCACCGAAAATACGCGGCTGTCCCAGACATCCGGCAAAACGGGTATTAAGCCCTGAAAGCTGCTCGGATAAAGAGGATAAAAAAGCCTGACGGACAGGATCTTTATAATCCGTGCCGCAAAACAGGAAATCAATCGGCAAGTCACTCTGTTCAAAATTGCGGTAAACATCGATTGAGGGGTCGACGATATTCGGGAAAAAAGCGACCTTGGTCGTAGGGGATGTGAATCTCTCCAGCCACTCTCCTCCCGTGGTCAAAAACAATGCGTCGATTTCAGCGATTTTTCCTTCGATATTGATTACGTTGCGTTCGTTAAACATTGCATCGATAAACCACATCGCAATTTTGATCGACGGTAACATTTTCCGGATTTCGCACAGCGTCTCCAACGTGATAAGCTCCGCATGCGCCATCAGAAGCAAATCGGGACGGATGTTGCGGCATGTCTCGATCAGCCGTTTATTCGTTTTGCCGGCACCCCATTTCTTCGAACCAAAAAGCGTGGCGCATCGCGCCGTATCACGGTAGCTAAATGGGTAGACAAAATGGCCGTTGCGAACCAGTCCCTGATGGATTTTATAATCGGTGGCGTAATAGCTCTGTCCGTCTTTGAGGTAGTTGTAACTGGCGACATGAACGATCTTCATAGTTTTCCCCCGATAATCTCTAATAATCTTCTCTCGACTGCGACGGGATCGATCTGCTTCATACAAATATTATCGTCACACTTTTTGCGAAAGCATCCGGCACATTCGACCATGTTCATCACGACGTAATTGCCTTCGCTCGGCGGAAACCATTTCGATGAAAGCTGACGAGGGCTGAACATCGCGACGAGAGGTGTTTTCACCGCATACGCCAAATGCATGGCACCGGTATCATGGCAGATTGCACCTGTACATAACTGTAAAAAACCTGCACTTTGTGCGATCGAAAACGCTCCGCAAAAATTGTAGCCGTATTCCAAGCCCTCTACGATGGTGTTTGCACGCTCTTTCTCCTGATCGCCTCCGATCACGGCAATCGCAAACCCTTTTTCATGTAATGACTGTGCAAGTTTCTGCCACGACTCCAGCGGCCACATATTGGCCGGAACATTCGTCCCGATCACCAGAGCGATCACTTTTTTCCCCTCAAAACAGTGCAAAGCTTCCGATCCCGGAGACTCCGTTTTGATCGGGTACTCTATCTCTCCTACGATGCCGTTGCGTGCCATGTTCCGGACGAACCGATCACTCTCTCTCAGCGGCGGGTAGAACATCAGCTGCTCTTTGGCAAAGAGCTTCGTCATCCCCTCATCCCATCCGAAACCGCTTCGAATACCGAGTACGAAGCGGGTAATCAGCATATTTCGAAGCGTTTTAATCAAACCGTAATTTTGGGGAATTTCAATATAGAGGTCGTAATTCCCGTGCTTCAAGGTTTGAATTCCGCTTTTACGGCTCTTTTTATCGATCAGGTGGACGGCCTCGAAAATCCCCTCTTTGATAATCACCGATAGATTCAATGCGGTAGCGTAAGTCGTCACGAACTCCATCCTCGCATCCGGGTAGCGTTTTCGGATCAATGAGATTGCCGGCAATGCCACAATCGAATCGCCGAAGGTTCCGATACGGTGGACAAGAATTTTCTTAGGATCAGTGCTGGGAGCGAACAGACATTTTTGAACCGTGTTAATTACCGCATGGCGTATTCCAAGCAACACTTTTACATAGCCGATTTTCAGACTTTGGATCAAGGTCATCGCTTCATCTCCTGATAAACGGCGACCGTTTTATCCACCATCTGTCGTAGTGAAAAATGTTCCTGAATATATTCTCTTCCCTCGCAATGCAATCTGCTCGCATCGATCATGCGTTCAGCCAAAATCCCAATCTCTCCGACAGGGACGAAATAGCCGTCTACCCCTTCTCGTATGATATCGAGCACGCCACCATGATTAGTCGCGATCACGGGGGTATTCATCGCGATTGCTTCGGCGACGCTGCGGCCGAAACTCTCCGGTTTTTTCGAAGTACTGACGACGACATCGCTCAGCGCGTAGATCTCTGCCACGTTGCTCTGCGATCCCGTAAATACAACCTCATCCGACAAATTCAATTCTCGGACCAATCCGTTTAAAAGATCAAAATACCCCTCTTTGTCCCCGCGCACCCCGCCGACGATCAATGCTTTGACCTCCGGCTTAGTCTGTTTGACAATGCCGATAGCCCGAATAAACGTTTCGAGATCTTTGAGTTGGGTAATCCGTCCGACGATAGAGACGACAAAACGGCCATTCAGACCGTATTGAGCGGAAAAGTTGCTCATGAAAACCCTCTCCAGATTTTCCGGATTAAATTTTTCCAAATCGATCCCGCGCGGTATGACGACGATCTTTGTATCGGGTGTTTGGTAGTGTTTTTGGATATAGGTTTTGATCGCACCGCTGACACAAATAACCTTGTCTCCCATACTCATAATACGACTATAGGGGCTGACGCTGTTAAAACCGTGGACGGTAGTTACAAAAGGGATATGCAGCGTTTGATTGGCCAGATACGCCAGCCATGCCGGAACGCGGCTGCGTGCATGCACAATATCGGGTTGCAGTTCTTTAAGGAGCCTACGCAATTTCACCATTCGGGATAATGCCGTAAACGGGTTTTTACTGCAAACGTCCAATCGAATGTGACGACCGCCGTCCGTTTCGATCTGCGAAACCAACGTACCGCCGTTACTGATAACGATACTCTCATCTCCCCGGATCACCAGTTCGCGGCTAAGCTCTACGGTTCCCCGTTCCACTCCCCCTTCGTTAAGTTCGGGCAGAAGCTGAACGATTCGCATACCTCTTAGAGTCTCCACGTCGGGTTTTCAACGATCCCTTTGACATCCATAATGACGGGTTGCCCTTCTTGAAGTGCTTCCAATTGACTTTGGGATATTTCTTTGAACTGATGGTGCGCCACAGCTAAGATAACGGCAGCGTAACGCTGATTCGATGCAAAAGGATCAGCACTGATCGAGAATCCGTAATGGTGTTTAAATTCGGCATTGTCTACCCACGGATCGAAAATATCCACCGAACATCCGTACTCTTGCAGCTCATCGACGATATCGATCACTTTGGTATTGCGAATATCGGGGCAATCTTCTTTAAAAGTGACCCCAAGAATCAAAATACGGGCATCTTTGATCACTTTTCCCGCTTTGATCATCTCTTTGATCGTTTTTTCAGCGATGTATTTGCTCATCCCGTTGTTGATCTGACGCGCCCCTAAAATCAGATTCGGACGATACCCGAGTTCTTCGGCTTTGTGCGTAAGATAGTATGGATCGACCCCGATGCAATGTCCTCCGACTAAACCGGGACGCAGTTTAATAAAGTTCCATTTGGTCGCTGCCGCTTCAATAACCTCGTTCGTATCGATTCCCATCGTATCAAAGATCAAAGCCAATTCGTTGATAAGAGCGATATTGACGTCGCGCTGGGTATTTTCGATCACTTTGCTCGCTTCTGCAACCTTGATACTGGAAGCTTTGTGGGTTCCGGCCACAATAATGCTCCGATAGAGTTCATCTACCCGTTCGGCTATCGCCGGAGTTGAACCGCTGGTAACTTTCAGGATTTTCGTCACCGTATGTTCTTTGTCGCCCGGATTGATCCGTTCCGGTGAATAACCGCAGTAAAAATCGCGGTTAAAGATCAACCCAGATACTTTCTCGAGAATAGGGACGCACACCTCTTCCGTCACACCCGGATAGACCGTACTTTCATAGATAACGATATCTTCTTTCGCCAAAACTTTTCCGACACTCTCGGATGATTTTTGCAACGGCGTCAGATCGGGACGGTTCGAACTGTCGATAGGAGTCGGTACGGTAACGATATAAATATTGCATTTGCGAATATCTTCCAGATTGGTCGTGAACGTCAGTGATTCTTGCACCGCCGTCAGTTCGTGGGACTCCAACTCCAATGTGGCGTCATGCCCGCTTCGAAGTTCTGCTACGCGCGCTTCGTTGATGTCAAAACCGACGACATCGTATTTTTTTGCGAATGCGGCAGCCAGAGGAAGCCCCACATACCCTAATCCGACGATACATATTTTATCTTTCATACTTATCATTACCTGTCATTAATTATCTAATTATACCCAAATCCGGGGGGACTAAAACCCCGCTTTTCGGAGAATCTCCCGAAAAGCGATTTTACGGTTCGCCTGAGCAAATGTCCCGTCATATACATGAAGATATCCCTCTTCTTCCAATCTTCCGACCAATCTGGAGAACTTATTCTCCCCTTTTCCTTCCAGCGGAAGCACTTCGATGTACGCATTGCCGTAACTGACGGCTTCCGAAATCATCGACGTCGAATCTTGAGTGATGAAAACACGTTCGCACTGATCGAGGAAATCGGGTATCGGATTGACGGGATTGCAGGAGTAGATCACCTGATAGCCGAAAGTAAAACGTTCCAAAAGAGCTTCGACCTCTTTTGAAGTTCGAGGAGAGGTCGTTACGGCAAAAAAATATCCCTCAAATGCATCGATTATCGCCCGTAATTGCGTTTCCAATCGATCTGCCTGAAGGTGAAACACACTGTTGTCGCCGCCAATCACGATCCCGATAGAGGGAGAAGAAGCACGAAATAAACCTGCCGGAGAGATGAAACTGAAATTTGCCGCGATAGGGATGATATTTGCCGCCGAGGGAGGAGTATCGTGTTCTTGCGCGAAAATGACATCGCAATCATAACGATATCCCCTCGGCAACATCATACTGACCGATTTCGCCCCAAGTTTTCGAGAAAGTACTTTCAGCGGATAAGCACTCGTCGATCCTGCCGCAACGACGACGTCAAACACCCCTTCGGGAACCGTACATTCGAACAATGCGTCGCTGTAGATGCCCATCTTGTCGAACAGATAGCTCAGTGCTTTTAAAAAACGCTTCGGATAGCGCACATTTGCCACCGTATACTCGGCATTCAGCAATTTTGCAAACGCGAGGCACTGATTCAAATGCCCCGCTCTGCTGTCGTTCAGAACTAATATTTTCATCAAAAATCACCCTTTATATCAATAATTATATCGATATTTTTGTGAGCTTCTGCTCCGTAAAAAAATTTGATTTTCTTGTGATGATGTTAGAGTCATTTAAGATTGCTAAGACTATAATGGTGCCGAAATTTTAAACGGAGATAAAGAATGAAAAAAATTGCTCTTGCAATGTTGTTCGCTGGTGTTTCATTGATGGCTGCTGATGGAAAAGCTCTTACTGCAAAATGTGCTGCATGTCATGGTGCATCTTTTGAAAAACAAGCTCTTGGTAAATCAAATGTCGTAAAAGGTCAATCTGCTGCTGCGATTGAAAAATCACTTCAAGGTTACAAAGCTGGTACTCAAAATACTCACGGTATGGGTGCATTAATGAAAGGTCAAGTTGCTTCTATGTCAGATGCTGATATCAAAGCAATCGCTGCTTACGTAGCAGGTCTTAAATAATACCTCGCTTACCGCGTATGCGGTAAGCCCTTCTTGACTATTCCGGTCGATATTCCTCTTTTTTCGTATGAGACTGTTGTTTACGCTGTTGTTCCGCAGCATCATTGAGTTCGCTCTCATCATCATATAATACCTGATTCATCATCTTTTTCTCGTCATCAAACTGACCGTTTTTAATTCCCCATAAAAATGCGCTTAATGCGATAGCCCCTAAAAACAACGATGCTCCAAGCATCATAGCGATAACCCAGCTGTCCACATAATCCCCTTTATTTATACATCAAACGTACACGCATCGAGTTTCCTACGACCAGAAGCGAACTAAACGACATCGAAATCGCGGCGATCAACGGAATGACGTACCCCATCATCGCCAAAGGTATCGTGATCGAATTATAAACAAGCGAAATCGAAAGATTTTGTTTGATCAAGCCGTATGTTTTACGGCTAATCGCAAAGGCTTCGGAAAGCGATCTCAACGAATCGTTCATCAGCACGACGTCGCTTACTTCGATTGCGATATCGCTTCCGCTTCCCATCGCAATCGCGATATCGGCATTCGCCAATGCCAAGAGATCGTTCACCCCGTCTCCCGCCATCACGACAACATGCCCTGCATTATGTGCATCGGTAATGAACGCCGCTTTTTCTTCCGGGCTCAAATGGGCATGAACTTCATCGATACCGACTTCGCCGGCGACACGATCCGCGGCACTTTGATGATCGCCCGTCAGCATAGCTACCCGCAGATTAAAACTTTTCAGTTTTTCGATCGATGCTGCGGCTCCCTCTTTCGGCAAATCACGTAACTCGTAAACGGCGCACAAAATACCGTTCACGGCATAATAAAAAACGCTCTTGTCACTCACCGCCTCGATAATGATACCGAGTTCCTGCATCAAAAGAGCATTCCCCCCTGCGATCATTACCCCCTCGGCACGTCCTATCATTCCCCGTGCAGGAACTTCGCGAGCTTCTTCGATACTTCCCGTAACGATATCCTCATGATCGCGTTCGATATACTCGGCTATCCCTCGGCTAATCGGATGTTTGGAAGATGAAACGAGGGCATAAAGATAGACGGGATCGAAAGGGGCATGGACCGTCGCATTGACTACTTCGGGTCTTCCCATCGTGATCGTACCGGTTTTGTCCAAAACAACCATCGTCGCTTTCGCCATAATTTCGATCTGCGCGGCGGATTTAAAGAGAATCCCCCTTTTCGCACCCAGTGCCAATCCCACCAACGTCGCAACAGGGGTTGCAAGAGCCAATGCGCACGGACACGCGATGATGATCACCGATATCCCAACCATCAAGGAACGGTCGAAACTGTGCGGCCAAAAATACCAAGCCCAAAACGTCGCGATCGCCAGAAAAAGGATCGTCGAAGAAAAATGTTGCGATAACCGATTCGCCAGCTGCTCGATTGAAGGTTTGTGTGCCATTGCATTTTCGAGCAGATTGACCAGATTCGAGAGGGTCGAATGGGCGAAATCTTTGGTAGAACGGTAATGGATCAAAGCATCGATACTCGTTGTACCGCTAATGATCCGATCCCCGATCTGTTTGAAGATCGGTTCGCTCTCTCCGGTGAGATTGCTCTCATCGAAGCTCCCCTCTCCGCTGATCACTTCCCCGTCTATTGCAGCCCGTTCTCCCGAACGGATCAAAATCGTATCGCCGATTTTAACGTCGTTAACATCGACGGTCTTGACGTTATCCCCTTCTACGATACTCACCTCTCTGGGGATATGTTTTCCGATGACATCGAGGGTATCCGCCGCATTTTTACGGCTCAACACTTCCAAAAACTTCCCGAACAATACAAACGTAATAATCATCGAGACGGAGTCAAAATAAGCTTCTCCGCTTTGGCGAAGGGTAATATAGATCGAGTACAGATATGCCAAACTCGAACCCGTTACAACCAATAAATCCATCGTAACGGCACGATTGCGCAATCCGTAATAAGCACCGCGGTAAAAAACCCAACCGCTGTAAAACAAAACCGGTGTCGCTAAAACCCACTCGGCAACATTGAGAATCGTTTTTACCTCTTGGGTAATTCCCGTGAAATATCCCGCATATTGAGCCACGGCGATCCACATCATATTCATCGTCGCGAACGTGGCTACCGCCATCCGCAGGTAATACTCTTTTCGTTCTTTGTTGGCTCGGACTTCCTGCAAAGAGGCATCGTAGGGAAATGCATCATAGCCGATTGCACGGATCATATCGATAATCGCCGAGAGTTTTACCTGAGCCGGATCCCATGTGATGCGGGCTTTGTTGTTGGTATAGTTGATATGCGCTTCGATAACGCCCTCCATCTTATGGAGCGCTTTTTCGTTCAGCCATACACACGCCGCACAGTGTATCCCTTCGATGATCAAAGAGACTTGCAACAGCTCCTCCTTCGTCGTTGTGACGAAACGTTCATGAAATGCCGGAGTATCGAAGTTCGTACTCGCTTCGAATTGTTCGGTCGGTGGGGAGAGGGTCGTATCTCCCATCTTGCTGTAAAAGCTTTCTAAGCCTTCATCTTTTAACAGATGAAAAATCCCTTTACAACCGTTACAGCAAAAGCGATACTCTCCGTCATGGATCATCACCTCATCGCTGAATTCCAAATGACAGTGATCGCATTTCACCTTAGACATATTCAAATTTTCCTATGCTCTTATTTTTTTTGACCTCTTTAAAACTCCCCATAACCCCTTGTATAGCAATGTACACACCCGCCGATACATTGCGGGCATAACCGATCGCCATAGCGAGGTTGGCCGTCGCTTCGATCGGGTCAATATGAAAAGGGACCATGGCACCCGTAAAAACAACCGTTTTATCCAATCCCAGTCCCGCTACGTATTCTGCGCTCAGATCCATCGTATCGGTTCCGTGAACGACGACAAACACATCTTCTTCGCAAACGGCAATCGTTTCTCCCAATATGATGCGATCATCGACGTCCATCTCCAAAGAGTCTTTATAAATGATCCCCTCTAGGGAGATATCGGTTGCCAACGATGAGAGGATCGTCTTGATCGCCAGGTCGTCTTTAGGGACAAACAGCTCCCCCCGAATAGGGTCGTATCGTTTGTTAAACGTTCCTCCGGTATTAATGATCCGCATTACAGAAGCTCCCTCAGCGTATGAATCGTGCGGTCAGCACTTGAACCTTCTGCGTTGTCAGAGAGGAGAACGTTCCATCCGACCCCCGCTTTGCGGGAGGCTTCGATATCCCGTTCGTTATCTCCGATCATGACGCTAAGGTTCATCTCCAGATCGTACTCTTTTTGCGCCTGTAGAAACATCCCCGGTTCAGGTTTTCGGCATTCGCACGCTCCATCGATATCCTCATGGTGAGGACAGTGATAGATATGGGTGATAGTAATACCGAGTTCCCGAAAGTGCTCTTTCATCCATCGGCTGAGTATTGCAAAATCTTCTTCGGAATAATATCCTCGGGCGATCCCAGATTGATTGGTTACGATGATAATCAGATACCCTTGCTCCTGATAGGCGCGGCATACATCGACAATCCCCTCCACAAGTTCGAAATCTTCGATTTTATGAAGATAATTTTTCTCAACATTGACCACGCCGTCTCGGTCGAGAAAGAGTGCTTTACGCAACACCGCCTCCGAAAAGTTCTTTTTCGATAATGTCACACAAAATATGTCCGATGAGGATATGAGACTCTTGAATGCGCGGTGTCGCATTGGACGGGACGACTATCGCATAATCGGCCATCGATGCCATTTTCCCGCCGTCTCGTCCGACAAGCGCTACCGTTGTAACCCCTCGTGTTTTAGCCGACTCGAAAGCATTGACGATATTCTGTGAGTTCCCCGATGTCGAGATACCGATAAAGAGGTCACCTTCCTGTGCCATCCCTTCCAGCTGTCTAGAGAACACCTTGTCATATCCGTAATCGTTCCCGATAGCCGTCAAATTCGACGTATCCGTCGTAAGTGCCAGTGATGGGATCGAAGGACGATCGAATCCGTAGCGCCCGACCAGTTCCGCCGCAATATGCTGTGCATCGGCCGCCGAACCGCCGTTTCCGGCTAAAAGCGTCTTTTTCCCTTTCCGGTACACCTCGACACACGCTTTTGCGACGTCTACAATCACCTCCAGCAACGGATCGTTTTCCAAAATCGCCTGTTTCGTTGCCGCTGAATCGGCAATCTGTTTTCGGATATAGTTTTTCACGTGTTCATTCCTAATAATGGATTCCGGTGACCATACGCACTTTTTCGATTGTCTCCGCCGCCGCAGCACGTGCTTTTTGTGCCCCCATTTGAAGAATCTCGCGCACTTCGTGCTGATGCGCTTCATAATAGGCTCTGCGTTCGCGGTACGGACGGAAATATTCCCACATCACATCATGCAAATGCAGCTTGAAGTGACCGTGTCCTTCGCCACCGCGGTTGTAACGTTCCTGCAATGCGCTGCGTCCTTCATCGTCCAAAAACAACTTAGCGATATTATAAACGTTACACCCTTCGTATTCTTTGGGTTCTTCGACCGCAATCGCTTCAGTCACGATTTTTTTAACTGTTTTCTGGATCGCTTTTTCTTCTCCGAAAATCGTGATCGTATTCCCGTAGCTTTTGGACATTTTCTGCCCGTCGGTTCCGGGGACCGTGGCTACGTTCTCATCGACGCGGAACTCCGGCATGACGAATATCTCTCCGTATTCATTGTTGAATTTCAAAGCGATATCGCGAGCAATCTCGACGTGCTGAATCTGATCTTTTCCGACCGGAATCACTTCCGAGCCGAACAGCAAAATATCGGCAGCCATCAATACGGGATACGAGAAAAGGCTATGGTTACTTGCGATCCCTTTCGCTACTTTGTCTTTATAGCTGTGTGCCCGTTCCAACAAACCCATCGGAGTAAACGACGATAAAACCCAATACAGTTCCAACACCTCTTTGACATCCGACTGTACCCAAAAGGTACTTTTTTCCGGATCGATTCCCAGCGCCAGAAAATCAGTCGCCGCCTGCATCGTCAGCTGCGACAATCTGACACCGTCGCCTAACGACGTCATCGCATGGTAATTGGCGATAAACGCGAATACGTCATTCTCATTTTGCGATTCAACCATCGCTTTGATCGAACCGAAATAATTTCCGATGTGTAAATCCCCCGAGGGTTGAATACCTGTAAAAACTCTCAAAATAACTCCTTGAACATGAAGCAATTTTACCGCATACTCTCTTAAGCTTCGTCTTAAGAAAATGTATGCTATATTTTTTACTGATATGAAACAAAAAGGATTAATCATGAATACTCAAATTCGTTCTAAAGAGATCAAACTTACCCAACATTTAAACGATCATATTGCAACCGCTATTGAAAATTTCAAACGTTATCACCTCGATATCACCACCGTCAATGTTATGGTGACCAAAGAGAAAAAAGGGGTCGGAGTCGAATTTGACATGCACATTGCCCACGCTCAACCTGTCGTCATCTCCGACGTCGACGAAGACCTCGATACCGCTATCGACAAAGCAATCGAACGTGCCAACAAAGCACTCCGTCGCCTTCATGACAAAGTCAAAGACCACCACACTACCTCAATTCGCGATATCGAAGTCGCCGAAGAAGAGGCCTGATCCTAAATAATACAAGGAGGTTTGAATGAATAAAATCAACATTGTTTGTCCCCATTGCGGGGGCGTCAACGCGATCCCAGTCAAAGACTCTTATACCAAAGCTGTATGCGGCCATTGCAAAGCTTCGTTATTAGAGACGAAACCTCTGCCAGTAGATACTTCTGCTTTTGATCGCTTAATGTTGAATGATGAACGGCTTATTATCGCCGATTTCTGGGCACCATGGTGCGGACCGTGTAAGAGTATGGCACCTTCATTCGAAGAAGCGGCACGCAGTTTTCCCCTGAAAGCCCAGTTTGTCAAGATCAATACCGAAGAACATCAGCAACTTGCCGGACGTTTTGCCATACGCTCCATACCGACCGTCATCGCATTCAAAAACAACCGCATCGTAGATCAGTTCAGCGGTGCACTTCCTGCATCTGAAATCATCCGATGGGTACACCGCCACCTCTAAAGACCGTTTACCTTCTTTAGCTACCCTTCCGTTTTAAAACACTCAAGGAGACATGCCTATGTACAGTTGGATACTCTGGTTCCATATTATCTCTATGGTCTCGTGGTTCGCGGTTTTGTTTTACCTTCCCCGCCTTTTTGTCTACCATGTCGAAAACGGTACCAATCAGGGATTCATCGATGTTGTCGAGGTAATGGAGATGAAAATTTACAAATACATCGGGGTCCCGGCATTTTGGGCGACATTGCTCTCAGGTACCGCATTGATTATACTCTCAACCTCGCACTACGGAGTCAATGTCTTTGCTATGGGTGGATGGATGCATGCCAAGCTGACGCTGGTTGCGTTATTGACGGCTTATTTCTTCTCTCTCGGACATTTCCGCCTCAAACTCAAAGAAAATACGGCCTATAAAAGCGGGAAATTTTTTCGTATGTACAATGAGATCCCTACCCTATTATTAATGGGGATTGTTGCACTTGTGATCGTAAAGCCTTTTTAAAAGGTTTTACTTACCACATCGACCGTTTTTTATGCGGTTGCGGTTTTTTCTTCTGACTTTTCGCTTTCGCTTTAAAGAGTACCGGAGTCCCCTCAAAATCAAACTGTTCCCGCAGCTGATTCGTCAAATAACGGCGATAGCTGAAATGGAGTCCCTGCGGTTTATTCATAATGAGCGCGATACGCGGCGGACGGATATCGTACTGTGTCGCGAAATAGAGGCGGATATTCATCCCGTTGATACTAGGAAGGATATGTTTCCGCATTGCAGCCTGGATCACTTCATTCAATCTTCCTGTAGGGATACGCTGCGAGTAGTTCTCATTAATTTTGAGGAGCATATCGAAGATTTTATGAACCCGTTGTTTGCTCTGCGCCGAGATCGTAATGATCGGAGCGTAGCTGAGAAATTTAAAGCGGTCACGTACCTCGGCGATAATCTTGTCGTAATCCTCTTTCGGCGCCAAATCCCATTTATTCAAGACAATCAGACACGCCAGACGGTTTTTATCGACAAATCCCGCAATCTTCTCGTCCAGATCCATAAACGGTTGCGACGCATCGAGTACCAGCAATGCAATGTCGGCAGATTCGAGCATCTCTTCGGTACGCATCAAGGCATATTTTTCAATCCCGAGGATTTTCCCCCGTTTACGAATCCCCGCCGTATCGATAAAGGTGATCTGTTTATCGTTGTATTCGACCGTCTCATCAATCGGATCGATCGTCGTCCCGGCAACGGAGCTGACCACCGAGCGGTCTTCCCCGAGCAATGCATTGAGGAGTGAACTTTTCCCGACATTGACACGGCCGATAATCGCCACTTTCATTTGATTGACGTCACCCGCTTCGTATTCTTTGACGATTCCGCGATATGCTTCTTCCAGCGCTTCGATCGATGTTTCCTCTTCTTCATCATCCTCTTCGGGGATAAAAAAGCCGTCGTCCTCATCCTCTTCTTCGAACTCGTCGTCCTCTGCCGAGGCTCTCATCGCGGCATCAAAACCGTCCAGTTCATCTTCCGCTTCGACCACTTCGCTGTCCGTTTTCACGATGGATGATTCGGGAAGTTCCGAAGCGATCCAGTTCAAAAGCGGCAAAAGGGATCGGTTATGGGCAACTGAAATCCCGAAAATTCGGTCTGTACCGAATTCGTAATACTCCCACAGCTTTTCTTGCATTTTGTCGTTATCGATTTTATTGACAACCAGCGCGATTGCTTTTCCCATCGATTCAAGCTCATAGAAAAGTTTTTTATCATCTTCTTCGGGGAGGCTTTTCCCGTCCACCATAAAGAGGATGATATCGGCTTCATGTGCCGCTTTGAGCGATTTTTCTTTGATGCGGTCGTAGAGTTCGCATCCCTCATCCAATCCGCCCGTATCGAGAATCTCTACCTCTTTGTCGACGACGACGGCAACGCGTTTTTTGACATCGCGTGTCGTTCCCGCCTGCTCGGATGTAATCGCGTCGCGCTGCTTCAAAAGACGGTTGAAAAGAGAGCTTTTGCCGACATTCGGACGGCCGATAATCGCTAATTTCTTCAAATCATAACCTTGTAAATTAATTCCTTTTATTATAGCGTAGATGCCCTTATGATATGATTGCGTCATGATAATTTATACCTACGAACACTTCAAAAACGATCTTCTCCCTTTGAGCCGGCTGTGCGAACCGTTTCAGCCCGACACGATATTAGCCGTCGCACGAGGCGGTCTGAGCCTCGGACATGCACTGGCGATGACACTGGATGTACGAAACATCCAGAGCATTCGCATCGAAAGCTATGATGAAAGTACCCGCCGAGAGGAACTCACGATTTTCGGAGAATGCGATTTCAGCGTTTCCAAACGCGTCTTGATAGTTGATGATATCGTCGACAGCGGAGCTACTTTGGCGGCACTTCTACCAAAACTTCATGCGCGCTATCCCCACATCGAATTCAGAGTTGCAACGCTGTTCACAAAGAGCAGTGCACAAGTGCAGCCTGACTTTAGCTTACGCGAAGCTACGGATTGGATCGATTTTTATTGGGAAAGAGATTTCTTAAAAAGCAATTTGCTATAATCCGCACAACCACAACCTATAGACTTACATTTACTCAAGGACATCTATGCCTAAAGATTATATTTTTACCTCTGAGTCGGTCACCGAAGGACATCCCGATAAAATGGCCGATCAGATCAGTGACGCGATTTTGGACTATATCATCGAACACGATTCCAAAGCGCGCGTTGCCTGCGAAACCCTTGTTTCCAACGGTTTTTGCGTGATTGCAGGCGAGCTTAAGACAACCGCGTATGCACCGATGCAGGAAATCGCCCGTCAGGTTGTCCGCGAAATCGGATATACCGATGCGACGTACGGATTTGACTACCGTTCTGCTGCCGTTTTGAACGGTATCGGAGAACAATCACCCGATATCAATCAGGGTGTTGACCAAGAACACGGCGAAATCGGAGCGGGCGATCAGGGCTTGATGTTCGGATACGCATGTAAAGAGACCGATGTGTTGATGCCGCTACCGATTTACCTTTCACACCGTCTTGCAGAGCGTTTGGCACAAGTGCGT
>NZ_CALDDG010000083.1 GCF_937936435.1 uncultured Sulfuricurvum sp.
GTTCTTAGCGTAATCGGTTTACTCTCAAGTCTCAATAAAGTATTCAGCGCCTTTGTATCATACTCGATTCCTGAAACATTTCCGATATACCGATTAAACTCCATAGATTGCTTCAAAATCTCAAAAACATTGACTTTTTGTTCGGAATTTTGAGTAGGGGCTTCACCAATATTGCCTGAATCCATCGCCATGACCAATGAACTGGATTCATCCAGAGACATTTGACCTGTTTTTATCAAATCGTTGATAATCGTTCTAAACTCCGTTCTCGAAATGTTGTTAAAATCGTATCTTTTGATTCCGTCATCGCCGTTATTCAAAGTATTCGGTTCGCTTTCGGATTTTTTAGAGGGATACTTCGTATTTAAAACCTCAGAATGGGGTGTCAGTTTAGCTATAGTCATTTTATGCTCCTTTTGTGTATGGATTCGATCGCTTCAATGACCGATTCAGGTTTTTCATAGGGGATTACATGTCCGCTATCGACCCATATTACTTCTGCATTCGGATACAAATTAGCAAGATCAATCCGTTTCGCATTCGCATCATCAGCCAGTTCGGAATGAACCGACATCGGTTCCAGTGCACTTAAAATAATAATCGGCATCGATGTAGCTGTAGGCAGGGCAAGAACTTCATTTCCCGTTTTATTGATAGCATCAAACTCAGTTTCTGCAGTTTCGGACAACAGTAGATTAAATACTGTTTTCGTCAAAAAAGGCCAATTTTCCGGATCGCCGTTGCCTCTGAATTGATTCGGATGGGTAGAGTCCACCAGCACTAAACCCGTCACTTCTTCGGGATATTTGCGAGCATAGTACTGCATATACAAACCACCAAGCGAATGCCCAACAAGTATATAGGGAGGGGAGAGCTTATTGTGTCGCAAAATTGTGCGCAATTCTTCTATTATATGTTCACCATCACGTTCACTCGATACGCTCGTGCTGTTACCGTAGCCGGCTCTATTGTACGTGAATACGGAAAAATTATTGTCAAGACCGGAAATGACATCCGACCACCACTTCATGGTCCCACCTAAACCGTTTTCAAAAACAACCGTCGGCGAACCGTTTTGTTTTAAATAATATTCTACGTTTTTCTCATCGACTGTAGTTATTTTTGGCTCTAACACAGTGCTACATCCGCTAAAACCTATCATTATTAAAATCGAAAGAAATATCATGTTGTATTTCATTGTATCCTCCTAATCTCTATTAAACCAGCTTAAATCTCGACAGCCGCCATTCGAAGTATCGGCGTGGTAATCAACAACTCTGAAATCAGATTGTGAACCGCCTTTTCTTAATTCAAGTGTCAGTTCGCATGTTACGGATGTTCCACCGTACACCGCATAGCCATTATTGTCTATATGAGAGTATCCCACACCCGGTATAAAATATTCGTTGTAGTAGGTAAGAAAGCGTGCATCGCCTACTTCGGTGGCGTTAGAAGGCGCACCGGATTTTCTTACGATCTCGTTTTCAGTTTTTCCGAGAATCCATTTAAGTTGTTTAAATTGTTTAGATTCTCTACCAAACATATCCGTATGTTTCTTGGCATTTGCACTGATTTCCTTTTTAAACGCTTGATCTTCATGAATATCGTTGAGAGCTGCCGAAGCCAATGCCTTATTGCCGGCGATTTGCTGTTTTGCCTCTGCTAACTGTTTATCTAATTTAGCGTTCCACTCTTTTAATTCTTGAGCAGTTAATGTCTTGGCATTATAGGCAGGGCGGATACCGTCAGCCAATACGGTTTTCCATACCATATCAACTGCCTGAAACCGGTCTAAATCACCGATATAGATAATACCCAACTTATCAAAAGCACTAAATTTTTGTCCATTTTCGCTTGCTGCAACTTCTTTGGCCGCATTCAATACTTGCTCATTATCACAAGCAATTTTTGAGGCCACTATCGGAAAGGCAGAGTTAGCGGAGTCGTAAGGTTTCCAGTCTTGTTTTGTCTGTTTATCGCTTCCGTCACGAAACATCGCGTGTGCTGAGTAGATGCGATACATTTTATTGTGACATTGGAATAGTAATGTCATATCGATACTTTCCGGTGCGGTTTTATTTTCATAAGTCGCTACTACACGCATTTCTACTTGTCTTTGCTCATTTCTCAGTTTCTCGAACTCTTCGTTGGTATTCGAGTTCATGAAAGCAGATATGCTTGTTGAATGCTCATACGTATTTAAAAACTGAGCTGTATAGACTACGCGTGAAGGTTTTTCACCTTCCATAAAAATAATGCCCGTCGGTTCTGCAAAACTAATAGAAGGGAATGTTAAAAAAAAGATGAAGCGAGTTAATTTGGTAGAACCTGATATCAGCACTTGTCTTATCTCCATTATAAACCCTTTTATAGAATTCAATAATCGATTTAAGTCTATTGGAAAAAAATGATTGAAAAATGATTACTATTAAAAAATTAGTTCAAATCGTGCACCCCGATCGCTATTGGATACAGACATCCTACCTGACATATTCTTTTCTACTATGGTTTTACACATATATAATCCGACTCCGCTGTGCTGTGATTTCGTAGTAAAGTAGGGTTCAAAAATTTTTTCAATACTTTCAGATGCGATACCTCCGGCATTGTCCTGAATAGTTATTGTGTTTTTATTGATCTGTATGGATAGAGCAGGGTGTGTTGCGTTTGATGAAATAAAAGCGTCTTTGGCATTGACTAAAATGTTGAGTAATACTTGTACATATTGATTTTTATAATTGTATAGGGATGAATCTTCGATCAAATCAATGGTAGTTGCAATATTATGCCGTTGAAATTCTCCTTCAACCATTCCTAATGCATAGAGAGTTTGTTCATACAGACTGAAAAATTCTTTGTGCGTATCAGGATGATAGAAATTACGGAAGTTATCTATCGTATCGGACATAAATTGTAGCTGCTTCATCCCCTCATCGGATTTGTCGTTAATATATTCATCTATCGATGCGGTTGATTTAATATTCATAAAAATATAAGAGAGGTTGGTTAAAGGCTGTCGCCATTGGTGTGCAATATTTCCGAGCAATTCACCCATAGAAGCAAGTTTGGATTGATGGATCATAATGGCTTGTTGAATTTTTTGTTCCTCTTTTAATTGACGAATAGAGTAGGTTAATGCAAAAGCGACAAAGATAGCTTCCAGCGGTGATCCGATGAAAATGGGACTGAATGTTAAACTGTCCCTATATATTTCTGAAAAAGCTACCGATACGATTAAACAAGACCAGCCATAGAAAAAATACAGTGCAGGCACATATTTTTGTCGATAGCGTATCCAGGCAACAATCAATATAAAGACCAAAAAAAGAGAAAAAGGGAGAAAAGTAGTGATGAATCTTTGAGATAACAAGGTAATAATGAATTCAAAAATCAAAAGGATCAATAATCCATTTAACAACATATGAAGTATCGGTGAATATTTTTTTGTTTCTAAAAAAGCTCGTGCAAAGACAAATGACATGATGCTTGAAATGATTATTATCGAGTCATAATAGGTTGAACTCGTTCCAAAATCATAGGTTGAAAGTAAAAATATACCGGAAGTATTCATCAAAAAAGCTGCAACGCTCAACTGCAGCAAAAAATAATAAATAAGCATGATTGTTTTATTGTGGCGGTATAAAACCAAACTGTAAATTGCAGCCATAAGAACTATACCGATAGAGATACCGTAAAGCATAAATTCCGCAGCGGTACGCCCTAATTCTTCATAAAAAAAATCTTTACCGTAAGATAAGGATTGCAAAATGAGCAGAAGTATTAATTTTATCATAGTGATGCGGGAATAATTCTGTAGCCTAACCCTGAAATGTTCTCTATCGCATCTATTTTCATTTTTTTGCGTAACGAACGGACTAATGTTCGAAGCGAGTCTATATTTATCCCATCATCCGGCCAGACGATATTTTGCAGCTCATCATACGTGAC
This sequence comes from uncultured Sulfuricurvum sp., assembly GCF_937936435.1. Lineage (GTDB taxonomy): Bacteria > Campylobacterota > Campylobacteria > Campylobacterales > Sulfurimonadaceae > Sulfuricurvum. The sequence continues at coordinate 3,949 of NZ_CALDDG010000083.1, forward strand.
AGCTCTGGGAGAACGTTTGACGAGAGTATCAAGTACTAAGAGTTCAAATTGTGTTAGTTTTACGATTTCATTATTGACGACAAGTGTTTTGTTGTAAGTATCAAAATAGGATTTTGTACCGATTGAATAAATATTGGTTTGTTGATTATTGAGAGACATGCATGCTAATGAAAGTGCTTCTTTGATAGCAGACTCTTGTAAAGGTTTGATAAGATATTTAATAAGTTGAAGTTCTACAGCTTCTAATAGCAAAGTCGTATCAGTATATGCACTGAGAATAATTATGGGAGTTTTTTTATCAATTAAGCGAATTTTACGGGCCATTTCGAGGCCATTCATCATCGGCATTCGGATATCGGTAATAATGATGTCAGGTTTGTTTTTTTCATAAAGACGATACCCTTCGAGGCCATTAGAAGCCTCTAATACGGTATCAAAAAGTCTGCTGAAATACTCAGCAGCATTTTTACGAATGGTGCTCTCATCTTCAATGTAGAGCAATGTCAACTGGTTAAGGGGAAAGACTTCTAAATTCATGGAAATATTTTATCACTCTTTATAGATTGGCGAATACTATTTATGCAAAATGTTCTGCACATAGCAATCTGTGAGTTTTTCTTTGATTCTTTTTCCCTGATTCCAATCTATGGATATCCAGACAGTTTTATTGCGACTGATGGTAAAAGAGTGATTATCCTGCATGGAGTTCAGCATCGATTCATATTCTGAAATCGGGATCATTACCGAACCATAATTATTAGGTGTGCTGTCGAATACACCGTTAATCGCTCCAAAGGTGATGGCTTTTTCTTTATTCTCGCTCAAGGAAATCTTGACATCCGTTTGGCGTGAGGGTGATGGGATATTCGGTCCTGAAAAGATGATGGCACCCCCTTCAAGCGTATTGTCTGGAGAACGCAGAGTGATCGAGCCTTGTTTTTGGGTATATGTCGCTGAACAGACACCATCGCTGTTTGCAGGTGCAAATTCCCATCGACCGGAGGGTTTCGTCCCGTTGCATTTAAAAGAGATTACCTGTCCCGGAGCTTTACAACCGGCTATCATCTCTTTTCCGCCCGCTCTTGGAGCAAATACCGCGTGGACATCGGCGGTAATCGTATAAAGATTGCCCCCACAGGCTTCTGAAATGGTGTCAAATGCCTCTTGACGCTGCTGCTTTTTGATTTTTGAATCGGTGCAGTAGCGCACTTCTCCTTCTCCACCGTTGATATAAGGGAGAATTTTTTTATCTTTTGCGGAATACATATAAACTTCGCTGGCATGCGCTCCGGCTGATACTATCAATAATGCGACGGCAAGATATTTGAACATATCATTTCCTTGTGATTTGGATTTATTTTTAATGAAGATTAAGAAATACTCGAAAAAAAGAAAACTAATCATGAGAGGAATGGCTCAACACATTCTACCCATGACAGAACATCAGAATAAACGGTTAAACATCTGATCCATTTTTGATTCTAGCGTATTGCCGACTTTATTCACCGCTCTATCAGTAGTCCGATCAATAATCTGGTCGGATTTGCGTTCTACTTTTTTGTCGAACGATGAACTGTTTCTGTTATCAGAAGGCTCAGGAGAAGCCGTCGAGCATCCTGTCATAAATTGAATCGCAATGAATGCGGCTACATAGATTTTTACAGTCATGCTTTTCCTCTTTTGTAGATTGATATACAAGTTATAGAGAAAAAAAATGATTGAAAAATGATTGAAGCAGAAAAAATTAAAATTTTAATTCGAAACAAGCACCTTCATCTGTATTCGATACTGCCAAAATTCCGGCCATATTTTTTTCAATAATGATTTTGGACATATACAGACCGATGCCGCTATTGTGAGGTTTTGTGCTGAAATAGGGTTCAAAAATACGGGTTAGAAGATTTTTCGGTATCCCGCCGGCATTGTCTTTTATTTTTACCGTATTTTTAGATATTTCGATATGAATGTACTTCTTTTGGAGATTTAAAGCGATAAGGGCTTCTTTGGCATTTCCAATAATATTGAGTAAAACCTGAATGTACTGGTTTTTAAAATTGAGTAAGCAGGTGTCTTGGAATAGACGAATACTTGCATGGATGTTGTGATGATCGAGCTCGTTTTGGATGATACTCAGTGCGTATGAGGTCTCATCATAGAGGCTGAATTCTTCTCTACCGACATCAGGGCGCTGAAAATTATGGAAATTTTCAATCGTTTCAGACATGAATTGCAGCTGAAAGAGCCCTTCATCCACTTTTTTCTGTATAGTGATTTGTTCATTATGTGATGCATTGATATTCATGAAAATATAAGAGAGATTGGTAAGCGGTTGCCGCCACTGATGGGAAATATTTCCTAGCATCTCTCCTAGATAAGCAAGCTTGGCCTGTTGAACAAGAATGAACTCTTGAATCTTTTTTTCATTTTCACTTTGTTTAACCGTATAGAATAGTCCCAAGGCAAGAATGATCGCTTCTAACGGCGAGCCTATCAGCAAAGGATTTGATAAAAAGACAGTCTCCCATAAGGAAGCATTTGGATCAACTTTAAAATTTATATTCAATTCGATCGAAGCAATCAGTATAGACCAACCAATCGAATAATAAAGTGCGGGTGTGAATCCTTGATAATAGCGTATGATACCTACGATCAAAAGTAGTCCCATTAATCCAATACATGGTATGAGATCGTTGAGATTTGTTTGACCCAAGATCAGTAAAATAAAATCCAATGATAATATTAGCAGGAGTAAAATCAGAAACTTGTCGAATATCGGAGTATTTTTTTTCGTTTGTAAAAAAGTACGTGTGAACAAGATCGCAAAGACAGCACCTAAATTTGTAAAAATATGAGCTATTTTTTCTAGGTCGATAAACCAATGAAAATTATGTAAAATATTTGTCAAATATAGCAGACTAAAGACAACTGTAACCTGCATCATTGTGTAATATAAAAACATGATTTGTCGATTATAGATAAATAAAACTGCATTATAGATTGCCGCCATGAGGACGATTCCAGTTGAAATACCGTAGAAGAACAACAATGTATTCGATGGTATTTCAGAAAGTTTATCCGTACCGATCAAGCCTCCAAACAGTCCTGAAATCGTAAATACAAAAATCAATAAAACTATTTTCATGGATGTCCTGTAAAAGATTGTTAATCTTTTAAATGACTTTTGTTGTCGAACGGTTTCCCCGCCACGCATTGTTCCAGTTCAGCACGTGCTTTTAATCCGGAGTGCCAGGTGATATCGGCGATTGTTTGATCCTGATAAATCACTTCGAAACTCCAATCATCTACCATCCCCGCCATCAGCGCTTCGATATTCGGAACGGCAAAAAGGATCATAGGCCGAGACGATTTTCCTACCGTCATGTAAATGGCATTCAGGGTTACGGGCGAAAGGTTTCCTTGTTTGAGTGTGACCATAATAGGTTTTCCTTTTTGGTATTCGGGAAAACGGTGATCGTCGCCGATAGGCATAAAACCGAGCAGAGCCCCCCGATAGTTGCCGCCTGGGCCCGAGAGCATTACGGCCATCCCGTCTTTCATCCCGTCAGTGCGACCCGGCTGCAATTCACGTTTTGCCTGTAGAAATGTCGCAATACAATATTCGCCGGGTTTGGCATTGGATTTACCCTGCATAAATTCCCACCACCCTTTGATGATTTTCTCGCGGTATTTTTCAGCCTCTGCTTTATTGCCTTTGAGTGTGCTTTGGACGTCGATCTCTTTTTGGGTTTTGTCCATTATCGATCCAAGCACATCGAACGAGCCTCCCTCTATTTCCGCGTGTACAGAAGAAGAGAGAAGTACTGCTATGAGTCCCGCAGCTAAAATCGGAGTTTTAATGTTTATCATCTTCTTAATCCTTTTAGTTTATTTTGCCAGTTATCATTATTTGCCTCTTACGACGTCGTTGCAAAGGAGTCGAACTTCCCCCAGACCTACACCTTCATAATCGGATCTGACGATAATATCGTTCACACGCCATACGCCCTGTTCATCTGGTTTTAGACTAAATTCCGCGAAACACTCGGCATAACCGCCCGCATCGCCTCCGATAACTCCCTGCGCACCGTAAACCGTGACACCTTGCTTTTCCCAGGTTTGAGTGTAACGAAGGAAACGCGTATTTCCGGCTTGGTTGAATTCAGGATTCCCCATGTATTCGACAACATTTTCTTCGCTCTGTCCACGAAAAACTTTCGCCAGTTTGGCTTCATATTTGTTCATCTTCGAACCGTCAGGGTGTTTATCGCCATTTTTGGCCGCTTCCAAGTCGGCTTTCATTTCTGCATTGGTCTTCTTGATGCTCTCCAGCAGATTTCCCCTCATCGATGCCGTCCTAGACTCAAATTCCTGATGTTCCTTTTTCAATTTTTCCAATGCCACTTGTCTGTCGGCTTTGGATAGCTTCGTACTCCATTTCCCGGAAGGGTCAGGACGCTTGCCTGCCAGAACTTTCTCCCACCAGAGCTGATCCCATGCAAACTCAATGTATTCAGAGTTCAAAGATAGGCCTGTGACCGCCATATCCGCTGGCAATCCCAGCTTGGCTATGCGTTTCCCGAAACCATCAAAATCGAATGAGTTGTCCTTTTTGATGGCGTCATGTAAGGCATGATCAATCTCAATGTGATTGCAAGCGATGGCACCTGCTTTGGATAGCATGGGGGCACTCGATGTTTTCCAGTCGGTCATGGCAATGGGTTCGGGCTTCAAGTCAGATCGCCCAATAGTGTAGCTCTCATCCGGACCATTGATACGAAAGGTCACCGGATCGCCAGCGCGGACAATGTTTTTAATGTCGTTAAAATTAATCTTTCCCCCGTCCATGGCAACTATATCCGGGCACTGGAATTGCAGCGCCATATGTGCGAGTTCAGGCTTTTTCGGATTTTCGTAGACGGCTGTGACGGTAATCTGGCGCCATTCCGTGCCACTAAACATCTGGTTAGGTGGAGTTCGATTGAGAACAAGGTCATCGGCGAAATAGACAACGCGGTCATCGACCTCACCTTCGTATTGCAAAATAAAGCTGAATCCGAAAAGCTCGGAAGGAATCAGCGGGAAAACGGATAGGCATACTGCAAAGAGGGTTCGTGAATTAAACATGTGTTATTCCACTTTATTTTTTCTTTTTTGCATTACACTTAAAGACGATGGTATTGTCAAGTGTACATGAAGCAGAATGTCCCGGGGATTCACCGGTAATGCTATAGTTGTTTCCTTTACAAGTTTCATTGATCGTTTGAAGAGCTTGCTGCCGTCGGGACTCGACAAGGGTATTTAATCCCGCATTACAGTAAGTGACCTCACCCGTGGCTCCTTTCTGATAATCAGGCGCACCTTTGCGAAAAGTTGTTTCGGCACCGTTGTAAAGATGCACGGCAGGCGACATACATCCGCTTAAGACAATAGCAATAACAGATGTTGCTGTAACAATTTTAAACATAATGCTCTCTCTTTTATGTAATTAATGGTTAATTATATTTAAATCACAATGAAAAATATACTGTTACTTTTTACAGGGAAGAGAAGTTATTAGAAGGGGCTTGGCTGAATAAGCCCTTTGAGTGTGGCTTTTGCAACGGCGTGTTGTCGGTTGCACACTTCGAGTTTTTGCATGGTGTTGTTGAGATGAAAGTTTACGGTACGCTCGGATATTCGGAGAATATGGGCTATTTCCCATGCCGCTTTGCCATCAGCCGCCCATTTGAGACACTCCTGCTCCCGTTTGCTGAGAGGACGAAGCGCCTCGTCGTATAAACCGGAAATACGTCTTAGCGTTTCATGGATGTGACTAGCTAGAATCTGGACAAAAGGGAGTGAACGATACGTCGTTTCATGGGCAGCCGGAGTATCGTTATCGATGGAGAAACTGAGGATTCCGAATTCGCCGTGGGGAGTATGGATCGGCATACTGACACCATTTTGAAGACCGAATTTTTTAGCGTCATTCATCATCTTAAATTCTGAGCTTCCCGGCTCTATCGGCAAATTCTTCCACTCTATCGGAAGAATGCTTTTGG
>NZ_CALDDG010000084.1 GCF_937936435.1 uncultured Sulfuricurvum sp.
TTACCTAAACAAGCTTCAAGCCCGAATGCACGCTCAGGTCATGATCGAAGCCAAGATCATCGAACTCACCTATAACGACTATAATACCAGCGGAGTCAACTGGAGCGACTTCAGCCTCGCGCTTAACGGAAGCTACGCCAACAGTTATAATAATATAGGGGTTGCCCATCCGGTTTATTCGTTCGGCGTCAATTTCGACCCGCTGGGCCTCATCGATTTTCTAAACCGTTACGGCGATGTAGAGATGCTTTCCAACCCAAAAGTGCTGACTCTGAGCAATCAACCCGCCGTTATCAACGTCGGAAAACAGCTCAGCTATCTCTACCAAAACGGCTCCATCGCCTCCTCCAATACCCAAACGGCCGCAACGACTACCAATACCCTTGGTTCCGTCTTTGTCGGCCTCACCCTCAACATCATCCCGGAAGTGACTGAGGACGGCTACATCGTCATGCGGATCAACCCCGTAACCAGCGAATTGATAGGAGAAGACCTAAATGCGTCGACAATCGAAGGCGGCAGCGAAGCCGGAAGTACGAACCGTACGATGCCGCCGGATACCCGTGTCAAACAAATGACCTCTATCGTCAAAGTCAAAGACGCCCAAAATGTCCTCATCGGCGGTTTGATCGAGAAAAAAACCTATAACTACGACAATAAAGTCCCTGTTTTGGGAGATATTCCTCTATTAGGCCGTTTATTCCACGGTTCGAAAGCCTCAACCCGTAAAAGCGAGCTTTTTATCCTGATCACACCGACTTTGATTAAACAAGACGTCTTCCCCTCTATCGACGACGCCATCTTGAAACGGTTTTAATCGTATGTCAAAATGGCTTGAAGCGGCTACACGGTTTGAAGAGCGGCGAGACTGCAGCGATTATTTCGAAATGCAAAGCGCATTGAGCGCTATTGCAAAAGTTCAAACCCTCTTAAGCGGAACATTTCGCCAGATGATCTTTTTAATCGGGGAGCCCGGAAGCGGAAAAACTTTTCTGCTGAATCTTCTGCATGAAAAGATGGAGCACGAACGCCAAGTGATCCTGATCGAAACCCCGTTTATCACCCCGCTTACCCTTTTGTACCAGTTGCTTCGGCATAAAGGGATCGAACCCTTCGGCGACGACATTGAACAACTCCGGCAACAGACAACGCAACTCTATACGCAAAGCGATCATTTGATCATGATCGATGAAGCCCAGCTGCTCAGTACCGAGATGAGAGAATTCATCCGTATCTTGAGCGATTCAAAAGCCTTCTGGTTTATATTGGCCATGCACCGAAGCGAAGGAGAGTCCATTCTTCGGGCTCCCCATTTCAAAAGCCGCCCCCATCGTATTATCGAGCTATCTTCGCTTACTCCGATTGAAGCCAAAAACTACATCCACAGAGAACTGATGCGGATGGGATTTTCTGAAATCATCGATGAACTCAATCCGAAACTTATCGCTCAGGCACATCGGATCAGCGAAGGAAATTTCCGGAATTTCAAAAAAGTTTTTTACCATCTTTTCCATCTATTGCACTATACGAACACACATAATAAGGCACCTTATCTTCGCCCGTCTCAATGCACGATCACGATGGCAGCTATGAATGCGGAGCTTATCCATGATTGATAATTTCGATCAATTAGTGCAACGGTGTACGGCCAAACGCAGACGCAGAATGATTCGTCTCTCTTTAATGGTTTCCGGATCGATCGTTTTGTCGATTGCGGCACTTTCGGGATACCTGCTATGGCTCAATCCGCATCAGGCTGCACCTCAGCAAACCGCCGCTGCAACGGAAGAGAACAATCTCAGTTCGCATACGGAAGAGAACCTTTCTGTTGTACCTGTCCTTAACCCTGCCGTCCCATCAGAAATTAATGCAACTGCACTACCGCATCCCCAAACTGTTTTGCCACCCGTCCAAACCATTACGCAAACCAAAGCGCTCATAAATACTACATCTCTTCCTGCCGTAGCCGTTCCGGTCGCTGCCGCACCGTTGCCGCAGCAAACTCCAAAACCTGTTGTTCCCGCCTCTACGGCGCCACTACCCGCAACCGTACCCGCGGCCACCGCTGCGGTTACACCGAAAAACGGACGCATTCTCGAAGTCAATACCCCGGCGAATCTATCGCCGACAGAGACATACCAAAAAGATCCGACATATGAAACAGCATTGGCTGCTGCCCGAAGTTTTTATGCACAACAAAATTATACAGATGCCGCAACATGGGCTAAAAAAGCTAATCAGCTCAATCGCGAAGGGGAAGAAGCATGGCTGCTGTATGCAAAATCGTATTATGCCCAAGGGCGTAAAAAAGAGGCTATCGAACTGTTGGAACTTTTTTTGAACTATAAAGATTCAAAAGCCGCTTCCGAACTGCTTCGGACATGGAAGCTCACCCCCTCAAACTAATTTTAGGAGCCAAGAATGATCCGCCAACAAGTACGCTTAGGAGACTTACTCATTGCCGAAGGGCTCATTACTCCCGAACAGCTTGTGTATGCCCTGCAGGAACAAAAAAACTCCGGATTCGTCAAAAAATTGGGAGAGGTGCTGGTCGAAGAGGGGATGGTTTCGCATAAAGAGATGGCTTTACTCCTCTCCAAGCAGCTCAAAATCGATTTCGTCGATCTATTCGGCGAAAAAATCGATTTCCAGTCATTGGCACGATTCTCCGCCTCTTTATTGACTGCGGCAAAAGCGATCCCATTTAGAGAAGACGAAGATTATGTCTATATCGCCACTTCCGATCCGCTAAACTTCGATGCACTTGAAGCGCTGGAGCGCAATATCGCTACCAAACCGATCAAAGTCTATTTGTCGCTCAGCGAAGATATCAACCACATTTTTCAGCGCCTTGAGATCATCAAAAAGACCCAAAGTATCGCAGCCGAAGTCAAAAAAGAGATCAATAACGAAGGTTCAAAAGGGGCTGAGGGAGATGCCAGCTCCGTCATGCAGCTCATTACCCTGATGATCAAAGATGCTATTTTACGACGTGCCAGCGATCTGCACATCGAACCCGAACTTCGATCGATGTCGGTACGCGCCCGGGTGGACGGGATATTACAAGAGACGTTCGTTTTCGATCTGGATATCTATACCGCCCTCTCTTCGCGGATCAAGCTGCTGGGGAATCTCGATATTTCCGAACGCCGTAAAGCGCAAGACGGACGCTTCAGTCTCGATGTTGCCGGAGGAAAATACGATTTTCGTCTCTCAACCACACCGACTTTGTTCGGAGAATCCATCGTCATGCGTATCCTCGACCAGCAAAAGATTCTTCTCAAACTTCACGAGCTCGGATTCGAAGACAAAAACCTCGAAAAGTTCAACGAAATCATCCATGCACCGTTCGGTATCGTCCTAATCACCGGACCGACCGGGAGTGGGAAAACGACGACGCTGTATGCCGCACTCAACGAAGTCAAAAGCATCGAGAACAAAGTACTTACGATCGAAGATCCGATCGAATACCAGCTCCCTCTGGTCCAACAGGTACAGGTCAACGAACGGGTCGGATTCACGTTTCTCGAAGCGCTGAAATCCTTCCTCCGCCAGGATCCCGATATCATCCTCGTCGGAGAGATTCGGGACTTTGAAACCCTCAACTCTGCGGCACAAGCATCACTGACGGGACATTTGGTATTCTCCACACTTCACACCAATGATGCTCCAAGCGCCATCGGACGGATGGTACAAATGGGCCTTCAGCCTTATCTGATTGCGGATTCGCTCGTGGGGATCGTCGCACAGCGTCTGGTTCGAAAAATATGCCCCGAGTGCAAAGTAGAGAGTAAACCCCATAAAAATCTCCTGCGAAAAGTCGACCGCTGGATCACGGAAGAATCCAAATTTTATGCAGGAAAAGGGTGCCCGAAATGTAACAACACCGGCTATTCGGGCCGTATTTTGATCTCCGAAATTTTACTGGTCAACGAAGCCATTGCAAAAATGGTTTCCGATGAATCTTCCAAATATGAAATTGCCCGATATGCTCAGGAAGAGGGAAGATTCGAACCAATGATCGTGGACGGACTGAGCAAAGCCCTACGCGGAATTACGACGCTGGACGAAATCCTTCGCGTAACAAAGGAATCATAAAGTGAAATTTTTCCGGGTCCGGTACAAACAAGGACAGCGTAAATTCGAAACAACGTTGGAAGCAGTCCATAAAGCCGAGGCATTCAAGAAATTCCGCGATCTTTCCCTCGGCGTGCCGATCTCGATCAAAGAGGTCTCCGAACCTCTCTCGATGAAAATCGAACGTCTCAAAAGCCGCTATACCAGTCCGATCAAAAATCGGCGCGTCAAAGACGAACCGTACATCGCTTTTTTGGATCAGCTCGCCACTATGCTCGATGCAGGGATGCCGATCAATATCTGTCTGGCCGAGAGTATCACCGATACCAATGACGAAATGGTGCGCGCTATTTTTACCGAAGTCCTGCGCGATATCGAAAGCGGTCTCAGCCTGAGCCGTGCCGTCGTCGGTTATCAGCGTCAATTAGGCGTTCTGTCGCTCTCTATGTTCGAGCTCGGAGAACAAACCGGAACGCTCAGCTCCGCAATCGCCAAACTCTCTTCGATACTGCAGCAAATTTACGATAACCGTCAAAAACTCAAAAAAGCGACCCGCTATCCCCTTTTCATCATTGTAGCAATGAGTATCGCATTTGTTATCGTCATCACCTTTGTCGTCCCGCAGTTCCAATCATTCTTCGAACAGTCGGGAATGGAGCTTCCGTTTCCGACGAAGCTCCTGTTATGGACCGAACATGCCATCAGCACCTATGGCCCCTATATCTTGTCCGGTGCCATTCTCTTGTCGGCAGCTTTTAGCATGGCATATACCAAAAACCCGCAGCTGCGACTAAAGACCGATCAGTATTTTTTACGTATCTATATCGTAGGCAAAGTAACGTACTACGCAATGATCGGCCGTTTCATTTACCTCTTCAACGTTCTCACCGAGGCGGGTATCCCAATGATCGACGCTTTGCAAATCGCTATGGGTGTCGTCGAAAACAACTACATCCGACAAGAGCTCCAGAAGATTCCGGTCGCTATCGAAGACGGACGCTCTCTTGCCCAAGGATTTAGCGAAAGCGGACAGTTTGAGGGGATGGTGATGCAGATGATCAAAGCGGGAGAAAGCAGCGGTTCATTAGGGACTATGCTGGGCAAAGTGAACCGAGTGTATAATAGCCGATACGATTATATCGTCGACAACGTCGCTACACTGATCGAACCGATTCTTATCGCTGCCATCGCCGGATTTGTACTGGTATTGGCGTTGGGAATCTTTTTACCGATGTGGTCGATGGTCGACCTTGCAGGATAAGCTATTATGGAACTCGAAACCGGAACAATCAGCGTTGCGATCATCAGCACCCTCATCCTCGCATTCGGGTTATGGGTGATTCATAAAATCACCAATATTTAAACCCGTTCTTCAACCTTTTCGATAATTTCGACAGCTCCTTCGGGTGCAATTAAGTGACGAAGCCTTTCACTTTTCGGACGGATATCGCTCAATATCGCTTCTTGAAGTTTCTGTGCCAATCCATCCCCCTGACGCTCGCACCAACCCGCATCATGATCGATAATGTAACGGGCATTATGGAATTGATGATCCGCCGCCGCAAACGGAAACGGGATGTAAAACGCCGGAACACCCGCAGCACACAATTCCCATAACGTGCTGGCACCCGAACGGCTGATCGCGAAATCGCTCCGTTCGACAAGCTCTGCAATCTTCGTCGTAAATCCGTAGACTTCGGCTTCTATCCCCAAATCCGCATACCCTTTTTTGACCCGTTCTTCCTCTTTCAGTCCGCATTGATGAATAATATGGATTTTCCCCTCATTCAACCATGGAGCGATCTCTAACGCAAGATCATTGATAAACTTGGCCCCCTGAGAACCCCCTAGAAAAATAACGGTTTTGACCGCATCCCGAAGTCGGGCATTCTGGAAATAACGCGGATTGACCGGATAATCGCAATGGTTATCGCCTTCTTCATACGAGCTGAAAAATCCTTTGGCATACGGGCGCAACACTTTGTTCAGTTTTCCTGTTATCGCGTTTTGTTCGTGGATAAACAGGGGTGTTTTGGTAGTCAATGCGGCAATCGCGGCAGGAGCAGCCGAAAAACCGCCGACACTGACAATCGCATCGGCGTGAAAGTCTCGAATAATCGATCTAGAGACAAGAAGCGCTTTGAATATCTTCCATAAGGCGTTCAACTTCCCAAACCCTTTTTTATTGACGACTCCGGTAGTATCGAGGAAATGGGCCTCTTCGAACAAATCGCTATCTCCGAACCATTGACGATCCTGCCCCGATGTCGATCCGATAAAAATGACACGATGCCCCTGCTCGCGCGCCGCTTCCGCCAAGGATAAAGCAATCACCAAATGTCCGCCGGTTCCACCGCCCGTAAAGATAATATTCATTTTTTATCACCCGATTTATACGTAATTTTTTTCGATAGCATCAGTACCATTCCGATCCCGACGGACGAAGCGAGCATCGCCGATCCCCCGTAACTCAAAAACGGTACTGAAATCCCTTTAATCGGGGTGAGACCGCTGATACCGTACGCATTGACGATAAACGCAAACGTAATCAACAACCCTACTCCGAGGCTGAAAAGATACGCAGTGTCGTTATGGGAGCGGTTAGCGATCTTAAACAACCGATGCAGCAGCATGATAAACAAAAGCGTTACTCCGAAAATCCCGACAAATCCAAACTCTTCGGCAATTCCGGCAAGTACGAAGTCGGTGTGAACCTCACTTAAAAATCCCAGTTTAAACGTACCGCCGCCGAGCCCCGTACCGAAAATTCCGCCGTTGTGAATCGCATTGAGTGAGTGGCCGATTTGATACGCCTCTTCCCCGTTTTCAATCCGCAAATGTTTGGCGATGGATTCGGGAAAAAAAGCCAATACCGTACTCTGCGCCGACGCCCACCAGGACAAAATCCGGTTGATCCGGTGTTCGGACGATAGAATAAAAAAGAGGAAAAAAGCGACGGAACCAACAATAAGCATCATAAAAAAACGAAAACT
>NZ_CALDDG010000085.1 GCF_937936435.1 uncultured Sulfuricurvum sp.
GCAACGTGCAAAAATGTCGATTACGTCTACCATTTTGAGGTCATATCGTAAATCCGGTTTGTCCGAACCGTACCATTCCATCGCATCGTTGTATTTGATACGGTTGAACGGTGTATGGATCTCATGACCTGCGGAGGCAAACATCCCGGTAATGAGCTCTTCGGCAACGCGAATGACGTCTTCTTGGTTACAAAAACTCATTTCAACGTCGATTTGCGTAAATTCCGGCTGGCGGTCTGCACGCAAATCTTCGTCGCGGAAACATTTTGCGATTTGGAAATAGCGGTCGAATCCGCCTACCATTAACAGTTGTTTAAACAATTGCGGTGATTGGGGAAGGGCGTAGAATTCCCCCTCATGAACACGGCTCGGGACGAGATAGTCGCGTGCTCCTTCCGGTGTCGATTTGGTCAAGATAGGCGTTTCAACTTCCAAGAAACCTAGGCGGTCGAGGACATTGCGTGCCGCGATAGCCGCTTTTGAACGGAGTAAAAACGTATTGTACGATGACGGATTGCGCAAATCGAGATAGCGGTATTTTAATCGGGTCTCTTCGCCGACGCTATTGTCGCCGATAACGAACGGCACGGGCTCGGAACGATTCTCAATAATCAACTCTTGGACAACCACTTCGATTGCACCTGTTTTTAGACGCGGATTGACCAATCCTTCGCCACGTGCTCTGACGCGTCCTTTGGCAATCAATACGAATTCGTCGCGCACTTCGCTGGCCGTTTTATGCGCATGTGCATTGTCAGCCGGATCGCAGACGAGCTGGATCAATCCGCTCTTGTCGCGAAGGTCGATAAATACGATCCCTCCATGGTCACGATAGCTGTTGGCCCATCCGCATAAGATGACCTCTTCGCCTACGTTCTGTTCATTTAAATCGGTACAAAAATGACTTCTCAAAACAAAGTCCTTGTGAAAATTTTTTGCAATTATAGCGGGAAGAAACTTTCGGTTTGATAATAGCGTGTAAGGCGGGAGTGATTGAGGATTGTGAAATTGTTTAATAATGATGCAACAGCGATACTCCTCAGAGAGGAATATCGCAAAGAAAAGGGTTTAGCTCGAAGGGGTGTCTACCGCTGTGAAAAAAGTATTGCTTTTTGTCGTTGCACGAGGTATCGGTTGAGTTAAAGCCGATTCGTCTTTTTCTCCGGTTCGGATACGTTCGACTTCCAAGACAGGAGTAATCCACATTTTACCTGCACCGTGTCCGAGGTCCTGTGTATGGGCGCGGATCGCTTCCATCGCAATTTCTTTGGTTTTATCGTTGGAAACAACGATAAAAAGCATCACTTTCGGATATAAATCGGGCGCATTGTTTTTCTCCGCTATCCCCAGCGATCCTTTTCCTATGACTTCGGTGACGGTGACACCTTCAATTTCATTATCAAAAAGTTCACGCAAGACGTCATTTAAACAATGTTTATTAAATACAGCAGTAATTTGGACCATAACGGACCCCCTTTAATTTGTTACGAGTTATTATAGATTAATAGCGGCGTTCTGCGCAATAGCTCTTGTCTAAATTATAGACAAAAATACAAAACTGCATCTTAAAATCGAGATAAACCTGCATATTTCATTCTCTGATTTTAAAACACGACAAAAATGTCATACCTCTTGTAGAACACCATTTGCATCAGTTCTGGCAATACACCCATGTAGGAGAAAACAATGGCACGAGACACGTTAATCGGTGGAGCATTATGGGAAGAGTACTCAACAGAAGTACAACGACGGATGAACGATCCTATCAATATGGGAGAGATTACACAAGAAGAAGCGGATGAGGCAGACAAAAAACTGATCATCGCCGATTTCGGAGCAGAGAGCTGTGGAGATGCCGTACGATTGTATTGGATGATCGACCCAAAAAATGACGTTATCGTTAAAAGCCGTTTCAAAAGCTTCGGATGCGGTACTGCGATCGCAAGTTCGGACATGATGGCGGAACTCTGTATGGATAAAACCGTTGACGAAGCTTTGAAAATCACCAATATCGATGTCGAAAAAGCATTGCGTGACGACGAAGATATTCCGGCAGTACCTGGGCAAAAAATGCACTGTTCCGTAATGGCATACGACGTTATCAAAAAAGCGGCATCGATCTATAAAGGTGTCGATATGTCAGAGTTCGAAACCGAATATATCGTATGCGAATGTGCACGCGTAAGCCTCGATACGCTTAAAGAGGTTATTCGTCTTAATAAACTCGAAAGCATTGAACAAATTACCGATTATACAAAGGCAGGCGGTTTCTGTAAATCATGTATTAAACCGGGCGGCCATGAGAAAAAAGATGTTTATCTAGTGGATATGCTTGCGGAAATCACGGCTGAACTTCAAAAAGAAGCGATCAGCAAAAAAATCAAAGAGGCAAAAGGGGACGGTAACTTCAATGCAATGAGTTTGGTTCAAAAACTCCGCAGCATCGAATCGATCCTTGAAGAGTATATCCGTCCTACGCTTAAAGCCGATAACGGCGATGTCGAAGTCATCGATTTGAAAGATGTCGAAGACGGACATGAGCTCTATATCCAATATAAAGGGGAGTGTATGAGTTGTTCGATGAATACGACGACAACGCTTGCCGGTATGCAGGATATGCTAAAC
Source organism: uncultured Sulfuricurvum sp. (assembly GCF_937936435.1). Classification (GTDB taxonomy): domain Bacteria; phylum Campylobacterota; class Campylobacteria; order Campylobacterales; family Sulfurimonadaceae; genus Sulfuricurvum. The sequence goes on from NZ_CALDDG010000085.1 coordinate 2,626, forward strand.
TTCAAACTCAAAGCCAATTTGCGAGTGATGGTGGTCTAATGTCGTATGCGACTAAAGATGGAACATTTCGGTATCTCAAAAAATTCGGTAAATATTCAAAAGATTTTTACCGTTTTAACGGAGAGCTATTTTTCCCGTCGTTAGGGATCGGTACTTATAAGCCTGAGCCGTATAAAGAGGATAACTATATTATCAACTTTACCGAGGCGATCAAAACGGCATTACGCAACGGTATCAATCTGATCGATACGGCTATCAACTACCGCTACCAAATGAGCGAACGTGAGATTGCCGAAGCATTGAGCGAGATGTTTAAAAACGGCGAAATAAAACGCGATGAGATCATCATCGCCTCCAAAGCCGGATTTATTCCTCTGGATTTCCCGTTTCCGGAAAATCCTTACGGCTGGATCGAAGAGACGATAGTCGGTACCGGTTTAGCCACGAAAGAGGAGATTGTCATCGATCAACATTGCATGACACCTTCTTATTTACGCTGGAGTTGCGAACAGTCTCTTAAAAATCTTGAAATCGATACAATCGATATCTTTTTTCTCCATAATCCCGAGACACAATTGGGGTATGTGGATCAAGAGACGTTTTATGAGCGTATCGAAGCAGCCTTTAAGCTCTTTGAAGAGTTGATTTCGGAGAAGAAAATCGGTGCGTACGGGATAGCCGCATGGAACGGATTTTTGTACGAAGAAGAACATACAGAATATGTTTCGCTGTCTAAAGTCGTGGAGATCGCACGCAAAGTGGGCGGTGAAAATCACGGCTTTAAATATCTGCAAAGTCCATTCAATCTTGCCAAACCGCATTCATACGGCTATCAAAACCAAAAATGCGACGACGGATTGTATTATCCTTTGATGCACGCTTGTGCACGTTACGGTCTCACTTATATCGGATCATCACCGCTGTTGCAAAAAAATTTATTTAAGCGCCCTTTTGCACCAAAAGTAGGTGAGTTGATGGGAACATCCGATTTGACCGATGTGGCAAGCGCATTGCAGTTTGCACGGAGTGCGGGAGCGATTAGTGCCGTATTCGGTGCAGTAGAGCCCGCACATGTTATCGACAATACAATTTTGGCATATTTGCCGGATGCATCAGGACAGGCGGTTGAAGCATTGATGAAAGACGCGTATGCTATATGACGTTATTGTAGTCGGTAGCGGTATATCGGGTTTATATGCGGCATTGTATGCCAAACGTGCAGGACTGCACGTCGCATTGATTTGTAAAAGCAATCCGCTGCGTTCAAACTCTGCAGTTGCATCGGGAGGTATCAATGCCGTGCTGAAGACAACGGCAGATGATACATGCGACCACCATATCCAAGATACGCTTGATGGAGCGGATAAATTGGCACGTCCAAGTGCCGTTTCGGCGATGGTCAAAGGGGCAGAAGAGATTATCGACGAGCTCATCGCAATGGGTGTTGCTTTTGACTGTCGAGATAACGGAGAGGTTGCCCAACGTCCATTCGGCGGAACATCGGCTAAACGTACCTGTTATATCGCAGATAAAACAGGAAGCGCATTGACTCAGACTCTATTTACCCAGTGCCGTAAAGAGGGTGTTGAAATATTCCCGAATTACGTGATGTTGGGGATTGCCACGTTTAATGAGAAACTTTCCGGAATAACGATACTGCGTCGTAAAGATTCTCATGTCATTGCGTTTGCCTGTAAATCGTTAGTCCTGGCCGGTGGCGGATTCGCCGGAATCTATCGCGGACATTCGACAAATTCCCAAGAATCCAGCGGCGATATGCTGGCGATTGCCTTAAGAGCCAAAATGCGTCTGGCAAATATGGAGTTCGTGCAGTTTCATCCGACGACGCTTCTGAACAGCGGCGCTTTGATCAGCGAAGCGGCACGTGGGGAAGGGGCTTATATCGTCGATGAAAACGGAGAACGTTTTACCGATGAACTGCAGACGCGTGACAAGCTCTCCCGGGAGATCGTTTTGCATCAGCTTGCCGGACATACGGTCTACCTCGATTTCCGTCATCTGGGCGAAGAACTCATCAATAAAAAACTCCCCTCAGCACGTAAACATGCCCTAAACGGAGCCGGAATTGATATTTTAACCGAATTGCTTCCGATTACCCCATCGGCCCATTATACGATGGGAGGGATTTGGAGCCGTAACGATACCTCGACCGATATCGACAATCTGTTCGTCTGCGGCGAGTGCGCTTATAGCGGTGTTCACGGTGCCAATCGCTTGGGTGGTAACAGTCTGCTGGAAGCGGCATATTTCGGACGTGTTGCCGGTATCGAAGCGGCACGTGCGGCAAAAAAAGGGGAGTTTCATCCGATAGATTATGCGTTGGTCGATAAAGAGTCGCGTTATGTCGAGATGATCCTCGAGGGTGAGAGCCGTTTTAACATCAATACCATGCGCCGTAATCTGGGCAATAACCTCTATAAAAATGCGGGGGTTTTTCGAAATCACGACTCTTTAGCCAATGCTTTGGAATACATCCACTATCTGATGAAGATGTCGTCCGGATTATGCTGTGTCAACAAAGAACGCAGCGATAATGTCGAGTTGATCTCTATTATCGAATTCAGAAACTCTTTGACGGTAGCCGAGGCAATGGTTATGAGCGCTTTGGCGCGTGAAGAGAGCCGCGGGGTACACTATCGGGATGATTTCCCCGAAAAAGATGAAAAAAACTATCAAGTCGATACAATAATACGTCGACTGGCAGGGACTTTTCTGCGAATCAGTTTTGAAGGTCATCTCTCATCGGATTGGTGGCATCGGATTAGACAGTTTTTTCACACACGTTAGTGTGATGAATTCATACCATCAAATTTAAAGGAGTGTTAATGGCAAAAGTTATGTTACGTTACGATTCAAAGGGTGCAATCTCTTTCTATGTTGCAAAAAAAGGTATGGAAGAGACTATTATGAGCTCTGAATTCGATACCGAAGAAAAATGGGGCGGTGAAGTAAAACTCAGCAACGGCGAAACATGGTTTATTGATCCATGTGTAAAAAAATTCCCGATCGAAGTCATGGCAAAACGGATCGACGACTAAATTTTAATGCTGCCTGTCTTTTCCATGGACAGGTGTTTTTCTCTATTCTTATCCATTATCTCCCTAAAAAATATTATTGGCAAATTTTTTTCGTTTATTGGCGGAATTTTACAAGACTTTTTCGCATTCGTACTTTATGATTAGCGCAATCATAAGGATTTGATGAATGAATATTGTTTGCTATGAAAGCCCCTCAATCGATTCAGTTTACCATGTCACAACACAGACGTATACAGAGAACCATTATTTTGAGTTTACAGGTGCTCCATCCATTAATGAACATATTATCATTAACGATAATTGTGCTCTTATTAGTTTTGAAATTGACGGTAAGATCTACGAATACGACGGAGATTTGGTTTGCGGTAAATTTACCCATGTTCCCAAAATAAAAATTATTTTTAAAGACACAAATAAAAAACTGCTGATCATCCGTGTCACGTCGTGCGGTCTTTTCAGTTTGACGGATATGCCGGTTTCATCCATCGTTAATAGTGTATTACCCGGATCGATTGTCAATTTTGAAATGGAAATCGAGAACGAACAAGATAGATGTATCCGCTTTGTCGATCTCGATAATGAGAAAATATGTAAAGATAAATCGTATTGCATTACACATGACATAATCCGGTATGTTCATGATAACTTCACCCATCTGCCGACAAATGCTACAAAGGAGATTGCTCAGAAGTTTGCTATCTCGGAAAGTTCGTTGCGCCGATACTTTAAAAAGTATCTTGGTATCAATCTTTCGACCTATATTATGACGATAAAACGTAAAAAGATGGTCAAAGCAATTTTCGAAGAGAATTATGACTCATTGATCGTCCGTGAAAACGGATATTACGACCAGTCTCATTTTTTGAATGATTTTAAACGCATTTACGGTGTCCCTTTGAAACAATACGCAAAAGAATTGCGCCTGATGAAAAAAAGGGAACCTGAACTGATGCAGTTTTTATATCACTGCAATATCGAAAGCAATTTGGAATGAGCTCTTTATGTTGACCAGTGCATTAGCGGCTAATCAATCGACACCGATCGGTGCAATCTTTCAAAATACTCCTCCCGTCAAGGTATTTTCCGAAGATACCCTTTTCCAAGAAGTACTGACCTATTTTACGACGTATTGTGCAGATTGTATTTTAGTCACGGAAGGGACGAAAGCGGTTGGAATTATGACGTTGAAAGATGCGGTGAAATTGCTGAATAATTTTCATTATTTATCGCTTCCCATAAAAGAGTTCATGAGTACCCCCCTACATACCTTCGGCATACAGGCATCCATTTCAGAGGTGATCGATACGATGGCGAATGCCGATTTCGACAAAATTGTCGTAGTGAATGATAATGTCGTTACGGGAGTGATCGATAAACGCCATTTGCAGTCGATATGTTACGAACGTCTTACCCCCTTAATCAAACACGAGTACAGTATGATAAACTCGCTGCTTAGTCTAGTGGATGAAGGGGAACAGGGACTATTAAAAATGGCGACTACCGATACGCTGACGGGGATCGGCAATCGCCGTTTACTGGAAGAAGCGTTTGCCGCCCACCAAAAATTGAAACAACATTACGGGATAAGTTTATTTCTTCTGATGTTTGATATCGATGATTTCAAAGGTATAAACGATACCTTCGGACATACTGTCGGAGATCTCGTTTTGAAAGAGCTTACATTGCAGGTTAGCGGTTCGATTAGGAAATCTGATATCTTTGCACGGTGGGGAGGAGAAGAGTTTACGATTTTGCTCCATTACTCCGATGCCCAAAGTGTCATGAAGATTGCGGAACATCTTCGGGAACGGATCGATCATCACCATTTTGAATCGATTGTCCATGTGACATGCAGCTTTGGTTTAACGAGAGTTCATGCGAATGAAAATTTGGAAGATGTCGTGATGCGAGCCGATAAAGCACTCTATCGTGCCAAATCGGCAGGCAAAAACTGCGTGAGGGCGGAACTCGATTAGAGCTCGATTCCGTATTGTTTGATTTTGTAGCCGATTTGACGGGCGCTCATCCCTAATGCACGCGCAGCTTTGGTTTGAATACCGTGCGAATCGATCAAGGCTTGGATAATCGACTCTTTTTCGAGTTCCTGCAAACTTTTGCGGGTTACCGGTGTTGACGAAGCCGGTGCCGAATGATTTGACATCGGGGCAGGAATCGGTTCGTGATGCACCATCGGTGCCGGTGCGGCAGCAGGTGCTTCATTTTGCATGTAGATGCGTTGATAATTGAATGGCAATACATGCGAAAGCATCTCCGGTTGAATCTCGCCGTCCGGGCAGATCAACACGATACGCTCCATTGTATTTTGAAGTTCTCGAATGTTACCCGGCCACGGATAATCCAAAAGCAATTCCATCGCCTGTTTGGTGAAATGCATCGTTTTACGGTGCTCTTTCATAAAGCGGTGAAGATAGTGTTCAATGAGCAATTTGACGTCTTCGTAGCGCTCGCGAAGCGGAGGGAGATTGATCGGAATAACATTCAGCCGATAGAAAAGATCCTCCCGAAACTCCCCCTTGCGCACCATCTCTTCTAGATTTCGGTTAGTCGCCGCAACAAGACGTACATTGGTTTTTATCGTTTTGGTACCGCCGACGCGCTCGAATTCCTGTTCCTGTAAAATACGCAAAAGCTTGACTTGCAGAGCAGGGGTAATATCCCCGATTTCATCGAGGAACAATGTCCCGCCGTCTGCTAATTCGAATCGCCCTTTTCGCATCTCGCGTGCATCGGTAAAGGCCCCTTTCTCATGTCCGAAGAGTTCGCTTTCCAGCAGCGTTTCACTGATGGCGGCGCAGTTTAGTTTGATAAACGGGCCGTTTTGACGACGGCTGAGATTGTGCACCGCAGTTGCGATCAACTCTTTACCCGTTCCGGTTTCACCGCGGATCAGAATCGTGGCATCGGTAGGTGCAACGGTATTGATCATACTGAATACCTGTTGCATGCGTGTCGATTTTCCGACGATGTTTTCAAATTTATACTCTTTTTGCATCTCTTCTTTGTAGTACGTTTTGAGCTCGCTTAGAGACTCTTTTTCTTTGGTAAACGTTTGTTGTACTTTTAAGGCACCTACGAAGAGGGAACCGACAATGGTAAGCATACGTACAATTTCGTCAAAGTTTAGAGGGCTGTTTTTACCGATATTGGCAGAGATGACGCCGATAACGGCTTCGTCCTGCAAAAGCGGAACGGCGACGTAGGAAACCATCTGAGTCGAAATATTCCCCATTTTATTAAGGTAATTAATATTGTTGTGAATATTTTCGATGACTATCGGTTCACGGCTTTTTGCGGCAAGTCCGGTTGCCCCTTCGCCGAAACGATAAGAGGCCATTTTCTTTTGATACGGTTCCAAATCAATGGAGCTAAGAAGCTCCAGCTCGTCGGCATCCTCTTTTTTTCGGAAGAGGGCGCACCGTTCCAGATAACCGTGCTGTTTCAAACGGCGCATCGCCTTTTCAATGCTCTCATGGATATCGGTACTACTGTTAAGCATGACGGCGATTTCATAAAGGATATTAATCTCTTTATAGGCAAAGGTGAGTGTACAGGTTTGGCACTCTTCTTTGTTCGGAATATTTGCGTCAAATGTCATCATAGTGCAATCTTTGTCTCTAAGTTATAGAGTAATTGTATTACAAAATGCGACAATGAACCCTTATTCAGCTGAATAAAAAATAGACAATTTGTAGAACTGTATTTGCACTGTATGATGAAAATCAATCAGTAGGAGTGAGTATGCAGATCACGGTTCATGGAACACCGACCCCGTTGGAAGGGAAGGAGATGACTATTTGGCGCGAAGCGCCTGCGGCAAGAGTAGCAAATTTGGACGGTACCCAAAATGTTATCGGTATGATCGCCCCTACGGCTCAATTATTGATAGCAATTCCATCACTTAAAACAGAAGTGTGTTCGCTCGGAGCCAAAAAGTTCAACGATTTGATTAAACAGTTCAAAAAATTGAAAACAGTTATGGTAACGACCGATGATCCTGAATTTGTCAACGATTTTGTTACACGTGAAGGGATCGACAGTGCGGAAATCGTTATCGATTCAAGCCGCGATTTCGCTAAAAAATACGGTTTGTTAATCACTGAAGGGAAACTCAAAGACAGATTGGCACGCGCCGTATTCGTTATCGATCAGGAAGGGATGATCAGCTATAAAGAAGTAGTTGCCGAAATCACCGATGAAGTCGATTATGACAAATGCATCGAAGCGGTCGATAAAGCGGCTAATTTCAAGAAAAAAGGGCACGACCACGAAAATTGGATGGGTGTCTAAGCAAGCGGGGACACAATGGTAGAACAATACATCACATGGTTGAATGAACGGGGATTTCACCCGGACGATCTTGAGAGCCGCGGATTCAACGGAAATACTCCTTTACTGATGGCGGCATTGGAAGGCAATGCTATGATGGTATCGCGTCTCATTGAAGCGGGAGCGAGTCTTTATGCGATCAACAATGATTTTAACGGTGTATTGTTCAACGCATGTTATGCCGACAAACCCGAAGTGATCCGTTTGTTGATCGAAGCGGGTGCCGATATCAACGATACGAATGAGGAAGGGACGACTGCATTGATGTATGCCGCATCGGCGTCCCGACTCGATTGCGTTCGAATGCTGATTGCTTTGGGCGCGGATACCAAACTGCATAATGAAGACGGATTCAGTGCGATCGAACTTACCAGCAACCGGGAAATCTTCAAAGAACTCCGCAGTGCGTGAGTCGACGTCGCTCACTCCCCTGAAAGTTGCCCAAAAAACGACTTTTCTGGAGTGGGATTCCCAACCTTCGCTTTTTAAACACTATCCAGCTTTCTGCTATCGCATCGATGAAAATCCGACACTCGAATGGCTGTTCCATATCCGAAGCGTTACCTCGAGCGTGATGATCGGAAAAAAGCCCTATCACCGTTTTAACGTTCCCTCAGCCGGTAATCTGCATCCGATTGAAATGTATGTTCAAATACGCAATATTGCCGGCGTTTTAGACGGTATCTACCATGTGGACCCGTTGAATAGGCAGATTGTTTTGATACGGGAGATCGAAAGAGACGGGATTGAACGTGCTATCGGTCTTGAAAACCGTTTCAACGGTTTCATTGTCATGTTTTCGATGGTGCCGTTCCGATCGTTTTGGAAATACGGACTCCGTGCCTGGCGGTATTGTTATTTGGACCTCGGACATCAAATCGGTGCATTGTGTGCCGTGGCGCACCATTTCGGACTAGCCGCTACAAAATTGTCCGATATCCAGCATCATCTCCTTAACCTACAGATGGGGATGGGGGAAGATGAATTCATTGCGGCCGTGTATCCGTTCGGAGAATCCGGAAAAAAGCCGGTTACGGCGCTGGAAACGGAATCGATGAGAGTCTCTCCGTGCGATTATACGCAGCGCGAGCATGTGTTAAGCGATGCTATTGTGAGCGAAGTGCCGTATACGCGCTGCATACCCGAAACAATTTGGAACGGTTCCATCAGTTGCAGCCGCCGCAGTGCGCGGGAATTTTATCCTCCGGCGATGGAAGATGATGTGCTCGCTCAGATTGTCGATACGGAGCATGAAACGTCGTTAGAAGTGGTTCATATTGTCTTGCAGGCACAAACGATGCAATGCGGTGTG
>NZ_CALDDG010000086.1 GCF_937936435.1 uncultured Sulfuricurvum sp.
CGCTCTTCCGATCTTCTTGTCCTATCCGGAGCATAGCGTTAAAATCCTCTTCTTTCATCGGCTGATGATGCGGAAATTTTATGTGCATTTCCGTTACATATTCTCTATACGTCATCGCCACTCCCCCCTTATCGGAAATGATGCGGAGAGTATAAAATCAAAAGATTACAAATACCGCACACACAAAAGCTCTTCTTGTAATGCGGGTGTGATTCTTTACATCTACAATGTGTTACATTTTTCCGAAAGGTGTTATACGATGTTGCCAAGCTATGAACACAAATTGACAGAAATCCGTGAAATGATCTCTTCGCTTCTGTACGACATTCTCCTCTCCAGTCAACAATCCCTCAAAGCTTTTGAGAACAACGACACCGATTTGTATGCGTCCGTCCGCTCAAAAATCAATACTGTCAAAGCGATCACAGATACCATCGATACGAAGATTATCCAAACGATTGCCCTTTTCGGCCCTGAAGCCAATGAACTTAGAGATCTGATTGTCTATCTCAAAATGACCAATGAAATCGACCGTATCGTCGATAGTATCGATAAATACTGCAAGCGGTTCAACAACCATATATTTGAAGAGTACAATTTAACCTCCTTCAATAACGCGATCATTCAACTGCATAAGACGACGCTCCATACCCTCGAGTATCTTTACGCTTTTTTTATGGACATCGATCATGCCAGTGCCCACGATCTTTACCGAAAAGTCCTTATCGAAGAGTCGATCAATGACGATCTTTTTTCCATTATCGAAAAAGATTTTCTCTCTTTAATCATGACCCATTCAGAACACTCGACCGAATATGTCAATGTCCTCGGAACCCTCAGAAATCTCGAACGGATTGCGGATCGCGCGGTTAGTATCGCGGCCTTGCTACTGTATGCGCAAAATGGGGGAGAGTTGCAGTTGCGCCGATGAATGGCTGCAGAAAGAAAAATTTTCTAAACAATAAAGTTGCGAATCATAGATTTTACATATGTGCGTAACATGGTACTCGTATGCGAATACCATGTCTACACATCTATCGTTAATAAGTAGTCGTTACATTGTGCTCTTTACGCCACTGGATAATCGGATTATAGTCTCCGAACTTATGCTCTTCCTGCGAAAAAGGGTCCGGATACGGCCCCATATGGTATGAAACCGGCCGATCTTCGATATACGGATACTCTTTTGTCAAATTTGGTTTTGGGCGTTTACGATGATCGTCATTAATATATGCGGCAACGTCGATTGCCTGTTCATCGGTCAAAATCGGATTTTCCCATGTTACGCCTAAGGGCATGTTATATTTTATAAACTGTGCCGCTTTGATTACGCGATGCATCGACGATCCGGGCTGATACGACATATACCCCCATAACGGCGGATACGTGTACGCTATTCCGTCCGGTTTGATTTGGCCTTCTCCGTTCTTTCCGTGACATGAAGCACAATAATTTTCATACACGACTTTTCCGTTATTAAGATCAGCCGCTCTATTCGGCAGCGTAATCTCTTTCAACTCGTCTCCAGGAACGTGAGCTCCCGTGGGAACTCCCGTTCCGAGCCATTTCATATAACTGACAATCGCTAGCATCTCTTTGCTGTCTAAGGGCATTTTTTTACCGTTAAGCGGACGTTCGATACAGTTATTCACCCGTTGCGACAAAGTCAGAAACTTCCCTTCTCTGCCTCTATACTGCGGATATCGAGCGTGGACAGAAAAATAGTTCAAACCGTACGGTCGTCTTCCCGAATCCAGATGGCAGTTATTGCACCCTAACCCATTTCCGCCGAAATGTCCGACTTTTCCTTTTGGTCCTAGATAATAAGGGAAATTTGTAACCAACTCTTTTCCATAACGGATTAAATCACCCGTTTTCCCGGCAGGTATCGTCTGTTCGTCAGGTGGACTGAACAATACTTCTCCCGCTGTTAAACTTACTGATATCAGTAAGAGACTCCACACGTTTTTTTTGCATAACTTCATTTTAAACTCCTTTTGTGTTATTGCACCAATCATTTTATTTAAGTAAATATAAAATATAGATTCTAGTTTAATTACAAAAGGTATTTTAAAATCCGGCTAGCAAACATGATACTATACGCGAAGCAGAGAAGAGTTCGGAAAAATGCAGTTCGTGAGACACACTAATGGCGTAAACTATATAAACGCATACGGAATAAAAATGTCACTGAGGATTTTTAAAGTCTTTGAAAGTGCAGTAAATAGAGGATTTTATGGCCAGCTAGGGATTAAAATATCCCTTATTTTTGGGATTTAAAAGGCTTTTGTATTTGAAACCTACATTAAAACCTACATTAGCGAAAAAGTGACCCTATAAAATCACTCTTTTGATGATCTCATTGTATCAATCCGAAACTTAATCATGTCAATGTTTACCGTTCATGTTTTTGCAATTCGTTCCCCGCTTCCCTCTAAGGAATACTTTAGGCTCAATTTTGAGCGCATCATCTTGATATTAAAATCCTGATGTTTTATGATCTCCCCAAATTTGGGGGCATTGTCGGGGTGTGTCCAAACTTGGACGGACTATTGATCTATCTTTGAAAGTTAACATTAGTTAGCAAGGTAAGGTTTTGTTAGGTTTTCTAAAGCTGTATCGATCAATCTCATCGAGATAATAGGGCTATTGAATTGCTTTAACTTAGTGTTGAATTTGAAGAGATACGCCCCCATTATGTCGGGGGTAGGTGTTGAATTTGATACTACGTTTTTAGTAAGTTTTTATAGCGGATTTTTAGGGGATTTTTTAGTGTTTCCTTTTATCGACAAAGTACGATAACAACGGGGTTTTAGTGCTTCCTTTTTGTAACCTTTTCAGTTATTTATCAAACCTTATTTTTAAGTCTTTTTTGATTTGATTAAATTCTTTTTTCATCATGTACCCATCATCCAGTTTACCAAACAATTTTTTGACGATTAACAGATAGGTATCAATCAATAACGCTTTTTCGCCCGTCCACTCTTTGCCGTCCTCTATTATCATCATAGCGTCATGATTGACGTATGCAATGAGTAAAAGGATTTTAACGGCGTTCACTATCTCCCCCCGTTGCCACTCTTCACGTGGAGAGAGTGAGGGGATAGGCTTCAATCGTTTAATTTTCGGTACGGCTTGGATTGTTTTTAGTTCATTCGATCTCATTGAGCTTGACCGTTACCGCTTCTTTTTTCCCCGTGTATTCGCACGTAGTGACTAACCCCGTCTGTATAAAAGAGGTTTGTTTTTCGATCTTCTCTAACTGAGCGATAATATCATTCCTCACCGTTGCAAGGTCTTTGAGTGTCGCAGTGCTGTAATCAAATTTCTCTATCGCTTCATCGATCTTTGAGAGGTGTTTTAGGAGCTGTTCATATTTCGCCTTAACGGTGTATTGGTACTCCTCTTTGAGCGTTGCAAGGGATTGAAATTTCATATCGTTTAACTCATCTTTAAACAATCGCCCCCACTGTATTAAAGTTTGTTTGGATGATTTTAGCTCAATGGCGATTTTGTCGAAACTCATCCCCGACGCTCTGAGCTGTAAAAACTTCTTTTGTTTATCGTTCATTTTCTCCCCTTGGATTTTTAAACGTGATTGTTATCGCCGTATCTTTGAATAATGGATATTCTCTCATTATCGCCTTGATCTTCTTTTTCGCTTTGGCTTCAAGTGCTTTGCGCTGTTTGGTATTCATCCGTTCCCCTTTGTTAGGTCTATGATCTCTTTTTTCATTTCGTAAAGCGGTATCGCTAAATCACGGGCGTTTGGTATCGTCACCTTAAACTCTATTCGCCATAATGGAGCATTTAAACCGTTCTTTAGTGCCTTATTGTAAATAAGTACTTTTTCGATCATCTGAATGTTAGGCGTGTTGATATAAACGCTGTCTTTGTAAGGTGTGAGATTAAACCTCTTTGATAGCTCTTCAAGGTTCGGCGGTATCGGAATATCAAAACACACGTCAATCTCTGAAACGTCTTTGAGGATGTTTAAAATGCTTTTGACGGTGTGAGTATTTGGAGCTGATGAGGTGTATTGCTTCATCCCAAAAATAACCATGACTGAATGGCGGTATTTCTTTTTTATGGGGTCTTTTTTATTGAAGTAATAAATATTTTCACGCTCAAACTGATAGGCTGATGTGATCTCATCATCTTTGAGTCTCTTTTTCAGCTTTGCCGAAATATTAGAGGAGGGGGTGACCTTATGCCATTTACCCAAACTATCCAACGCCTCTTTTTTGTATTGCTTTTGATAGTCTATCCGTATGGTGTCGATTGCAAAATCTGTCCCGTGATCTTGATTAAAATCATTGAGATAGGCTTCAATTCTTTCGAGTATTTCTTTCATAATCAACCCGCTTTTTTCTTGGTTCATTTATTAGATTTTGGAATGTAAATACCACTACACTACGGGGGCGTTTTCTTAAAGTGCATCATAACGGCACTTTCGCAACCTCAAACAAAGCCCCGCCCCGCCGTGGATAGAGGCTTGTTTTTATGTAACATTTTCACACTATGACCTCATCATCTCATTAGATGGTATTAGTCTTTATTGTAAGGGGTATTTTTTTGAAGCTGAAACGCTGTTTTTGAGAGTTGCACCGCTCCGAAATGGAGCTATTATTATTCATTATTCCCGCTTGGTTTTTGAGCGTGTTTTTCAAACATAGCCAACACTTTACGGGCGTGTTCTTTGTTTCGGATAATGTAATAGTGCTTTAACCCTTTGCCTCTTGGTACGCTGTCGATAATCAGCCCGTGGGCTTCTCGTAACTCTGTGGCATAGTTCGCTAACCATGAAACGCCGTAACGTCTCCCATCGGATGCCCCGATACTTTCTCCATTGAGTAAATCCCGCAAAAAACGGCGCATTACTGAGCGTTTATGATAAATGTGTTTCATGCTGATACCGTCATGCTGTCAATGAGTGCATCTAAATCACTCTTTTTAAAGATTGTTACCCGTGGGCTTAGTTTGATCGGGTGTAATTTCCCTTGTTTAGCGTAAAGCCATACTGTGGAAACACCCACACCTAAATATTGAGCCGCTTGTTTGTCTCTAAAATGTTCGTTCATTGAAGAATTCCTGAAATTGAATTCAACTTATTCCGTAATTTATAAATAGTAAGTGATTTTGATTTTTGTAGTATGGAGTGGAGTTGTAGGCACTCTATAACAAACAATAAGCTTTCACTTACTATCGGTTATAAAGACCTACTACCCTCTTCAGCACAGCTTAAACCATCGTAGATAGTTCGGGGGATTCCTGCTTTATTTTCTAATATTTTATTAGTATTGACCAGCACAACCAATCAATTCCGTAATTAACATTAATAAATTGTAGAGATATTATAGCTATTCCTCTAATAGATTGCAAGTAGCTTTAAAGTTCGATAATTAAGGCGTTCCACGTTCGCTTACTAATAAAATAAATTATTTCATTCTCTTTACTTCATCGAGAAAATCCGCCCACCATTGCATAAGCCCTACACGTTGTTCCCAGTATTCCGCACGGTTATAAGCTCCTTTGACTTTGTTCTTTTCGGTATGGGCTAAATGTCGCTCTATGATGTCGGTGTGATAGCCGTGCTGTTCTATGTTCTCATTCGCTACGGTCGAAAACATCGCTCTAAATCCATGCGATACGATTTCATCATTACCGTAACCTAACCGTCTTAACGCTTTGTTCATTGTCCCGTCACTGATTGGCTTTTGTGTGGTGTAGAGTGCAGGGAATAGGTAACGGCTTCGTCCTTTGGTGTGCGGGGTAAGTTCTTCGAGTATCGCTTTGAGTTGTTTAGTGATCGGGACAACGTGGGGGCGTTTCATCTTCATTTTTTCGGCACTTATTCGCCATTCCATCGCCTCTAAATCAAATTCGTCCCATTCAGCGAAACGGATATTATAAGGACGTTGAGCGGTGAGCATCGCCAGTTTAAGGGCGCATTTCGTGATAACTTCCCCTTGGTACTCATCGATCAAATTAGCCAGTTTCCCTATCTCTTTGGGGTCGGTGATCGTCGGGAAACTTTTGCTTTCTATTTTGCCGATAACGTAGCGTTTATCAATATCCGCCGTAATGTTATGGGGGACGATTTCACGGGTGACGGCATAGCGGTACACTTGGTTAATGATGTTGAGAGTACGTTTCGCCGTTTCCGCTTTCCCATCGTTTTTTAATTGCTCCAAACATTCTATGATCTGTAAACGGGTAACGTCCTCCATCGGCATAGCTCCGATATGTGGGAAGATATGATTTTCAAGCCGTGCCAGTTTGAGAGAGTGATAACGGGGTACGAGTTCGCCCGTGATACTGTCTATAAAGTCCCGTGATACTTTTTCAAAGGTGTTGAGTGATCGCACCGTTTCGATCTCTTTGGCTTTGGCTTCATCCTCTTTTTGTTTCTTTATGGCTTTTTTCTCTTCGATGGGGTCGATACCGTTTAAAACTTTCGCTTTGAGTTCGTCACGTTTGGCTCTTGCATCTTTGAGAGAGACGGCGGGGTAAGTGCCTCCCGTTGTCGCTTTGGGCTTTCCGTTCACGGTGTAGCGAATTTCCCAAACTTTTCGCCCGTCGGGAAAAATTGCAAGTTGCAACCCATTCCCATCGGCTAACGTGTATTTTTTCTCTTTCGATTTCGCACTTTTTATTTCGGTATCTTTGAGCGGTGTTATCTTCTTGTTCGCCATGTTTTACCCCTCTTAATGTAGGTTTCAAAACCTACATAATGGAGTATGATAGAGAAACTACATTAAAACCTACATTAAAAAGATAGATTCGATTAAATGGGATAAATACATATTAGAGGCTAATTAGATAATAAAGTGCCTATTTAAGGGGTTTATTTTGTATGTTTTGAATTAAATTAGAGGGGATTGTTTTGATGTATGGCGGACAGCTAGGGATTCGAACCCTAGATAGGTTGCCCTATACACGCGTTCCAGGCGTGCGCCTTCGACCACTCGGCCAGCTGTCCTTAAAGAAAGAACGTGATTGTACCTAAAATAGCTTAAAAGCCATATTTCTTCGGCGGTTTTTTGCGCGATTGCTCTTTATTCCAGCGATTGTTAATATGTTTCAACCACATCAAGAATATCCCGACCAATAGCAAAACGGCACACACTTCATACCCGATCGCCCAAATAATGAAAAACGACGCAAGATTGAACTGAAGAAAATATTCGTAACTTGCCTCTGCTACGAACAAAAATAGAAACAACAAACCGGCCAAATACGGAACGATCAAAATATACAAAGCGAGGACGATCCCTTCATACCCCTCGGGTGCGAAAACAAAATCGCGATAATCGAGTGACTTTTGGAAAAAGTCGTCTTCCAATTGTCGCCGTGTCTGGAGGTTTTCTCTCTGATAGTTTCGGGCATTATCCCGTGCCACATCAGAAATCAACGAGGATTGAATCCGTTTCTCAATATTTTTATCCATATCGGTACCTTAACTCGTTTGATGAAAAATTATAACCTGTTTTGTTAGAAATTTAAGGTGAATTATTAACAAAAAGTAAATACGTAGTAAATATATAGTAAACCGAAACATCAAGGTGCTTATGCTTCGGTCAAACTATCGAAGGAGAATCGAACCACCATTGTAGAAAAGAAGTGTTAATTTTGTGTAAAAAAAGTTTTTTTTATCGGAGTATAATTACATATTAGACAAAAAAAGGTTCCTATGCTTCCTACCCAACGCTTTCATCCCATCAGTGACGACTTCCGCTCCCCCTACGCCCGTGACCGTGATCGTATCATCCATTCGGGGAGTTTTCGCCGTCTCGAATACAAAACACAGGTCTTTTTGAACTCTCAGGGCGATTTTTTCCGAACCCGCCTTACCCATAGTATCGAAGTGAGCCAGATCGCCCGTTCAATCAGCTCGCATCTCGGGCTCGAAGAGTCTCTCGCCGAAAGTATCGCATTGGCACACGATCTCGGACACACCCCTTTCGGGCATATCGGCGGAGATACCCTTGATGAATGTTTGAAGGATCGGGGATTTACGAATGGATTTGAACATAATTTCCAAAGTTTCCGCGTCGTTACCAAACTCGAGCAACGTTATAAAGCTTTTTTAGGTCTAAACCTTACCTACGCCACACTAGAAGGGATTTTAAAACACTCCTATCCGTATAATAAAGTGTTTTTACCCGCTTCTATTCGAGAAGCATTCGCTCTCGATACCCACCCCAGTATCGAAGCGATGATCGTCGACCGTGCCGATGAAATCGCCTATATCAGCCACGACATCGACGACGGCGTTGCTTCGGGACTAATCTCATTCGATACCCTCCGATCTTCCGAACTGATTCAAACAATATTGCAAAAGGTATACGACGAAGGGATACGCGAAGACGAAGACGAAATGTTCCGTTACCGTTTTAGTTCCCATCTCATCAATCACCTTGTTTATTCTCTTCTCGAAGAGTCCCGTAATAAAATCGATAACACGCGCGTGTTAGCTTCCGTTATCGCCTCAAACGAAACGATCCCCGTCGGTTTTTCCGCAGAACTCGAAACGCAGATCAAAAAACTGAAAAAACTGCTCTATCAGGAACTCTATCAGCACAAACACATCATGCGAAAAATGTTTTCCGGAAAACAGGCTATTATAGGGCTATTCACTGCCCTGATGGAAGAGCCGAAGATGCTTCCGCGTTATTATCTGGAACAGTGTGATCGCCGTAACCCTCACCGTGTTATCAGCGATTATATCGCTAGCATGTCGGATCGATATGCGATGGAATTGTATAACGAGTTGTATGGAAGAGAAGGGTGAATTTGAATAAAATTGCGATCATCGGCGGCGGAGCAAGCGGACTCATGGCTGCACTTTTTGCCGCACGCGCCGGCGCGGACGTCACGATTTATGAACATAATAACAGTGTCGGAAAAAAGATATTAGCCTCCGGAAACGGACGGTGCAACATCATCAATACCACCGCCACCTACGACGATTATGCGGGAAGCGATCCCCATTTCGTCACCTATGCCCTCAAGCAGCTCAATTTCCATTATTTTGAAAAGTTTTGCAACTCTATAGGCCTAATTCTAGACATCAAAGAAGACGGACGATGTTATCCCCTCTCGAATGAAGCCAAATCGGTATTGATCGCACTTAAAAGTGCCGTGAGTGATTCGGGAGCAAAAATTCTCACCGATTCTAAAGTCACCGCGATTACAAAAGACGAAATGTATTTCACCGTTCAAACACTGCAGGACAAACAACGTTATAAGAAAGTTTTAATCGCCACAGGAAGCGAAGCGGCACCCCAACTGGGCTCATCTGCCGATGGCTATAGCTTTGCAAAACAATTCGGACATGATATCCTCCCTACTTATCCCTCTTTGGTGCAACTTCATTTAAACTCCAAAAATCACCATAAAATGGCGGGGGTCAAAACAACAGCCGAAGTCACCCTCATCATCGATGGCAAACCCAAAGAAAAAGTCCAAGGCGATATCCTATTTGCAACGTACGGTATTTCAGGGCTAGCAATCCTCGACATCAGCCAGAAGGCATCTCTTGCCCTCTCAAACAAACAACGCGTTAGTATCCTTCTGAATCTGCTGCCGCGCTATGACAAAGCGAGCCTTGTGAATGTTATCGAAAAACTGTTTGCTTCCATTCCGAACCGTGATGTCCATACTGCACTCTGCGGACTTATCCCTGCCAAAATTGCAACCTATCTCCTCGAAGACTCCACTCTCTCGCTTTCTACACCTGTATCCGCACTCAATCCCAAAGAGGTAAAAAAACTCGCCCATTTAATCGGTGAATGGAAATTTGAGGTGATCGATACTCACGGGTTCAAACACGCCGAAGTGAGCGGCGGCGGGATCAGTACGGCACAAGTGAATAACAAAACGATGGAATCAAAACTGGTTGAAGGGCTTTATTTTGCAGGGGAAGTGCTCGATATCGTCGGACGTCGCGGAGGCTATAATTTTAACTTTGCATGGGCTAGCGGAATGATTGCGGGAAAAGAGATGGGGAAGTTATAACATGAAATTTCTGTGATCCATCACATAGAGCCGTTCCGAAGGCAGTAGTGCCGAGAGGAACGTAGCGTTCTTGGATCGCAGTATGCTCTTTTGGTACTGTTCTCGCTAAAGAGAAAAGTACACAGAAATTACTTTTTAGCGTAACGTTTACGGTCGGTCGGATCCAACCATTTTTTACGCATACGGATGTTAAGCGGAGTAACTTCGAGAAGTTCATCGTCTTCGATCCACTCTAGCGCACGCTCAAGATTCATATCACGTGGCGGAACGAGTTTGATCGCTTCATCGGCACCGGATGAACGGACGTTTGATTGTGCTTTCCCTTTGATCGGGTTAACGTCAAGGTCATTCGAACGGCTGTGCTCACCGATGATCATCCCTTTGTACACTTTCGTTTGCGGTGCTACGAAAAGGACACCGCGATCTTGGAGGTTGAACAATGAGTACGCAAGCGCAACACCGTCTTCCATAGAGATCAACGCTCCGTATTGGCGGCTCTCAACGTTACCGGTATAAGGGCGGAATTCCAAGAATGAGTGGTTCATAACCCCTTCACCTTTGGTATCTGTCAAAAATTGACCGCGGAAACCGATGAGACCGCGTGCAGGGATTTCAAACTCTACGCGGGTAAAGCCCTCACCCATCGGTACCATTGCTTTCATTTCCGCTTTACGGCGACCGAGACGCTCGATGATCGTTCCCGCAAAGTCTGCCGGAAGGTCGACGACCAAGTGCTCGAACGGTTCGCATTTGACCCCTTCGATCTCTTTTACGATAACTTCAGGACGTCCGATACCGAACTCATACCCCTCGCGGCGCATGTTTTCGGCAAGAATAGTGATTTGAAGCTCACCACGACCGGAAACGATAAATTTACCTTCTCCGACCGTTTCGTAACGCATCGCTACGTTGGTGTTCATCTCTGCATCCAAACGCTCGCGGATTTTGTTCGCCGTAACGTGTTTACCCTCTTGACCTGCAAGCGGAGAGTCATTAACCGAGAAAACAACGGTCAACGTAGGCTCTTCAATGTGCATCGGATCAAGCGGCATAGGGTTTTGCGGATCACAGATCGTGTCCCCGACGTCTACCGTTTCGATACCGGCAACGGCAACGATGTCGCCCGCTTCCGCTTCTTGGATTTCCATACGGTTAAGACCCATAAAGCCGATCAATTTAGAGATACGTCCTTTGATCATTTCACCGTCGGCTTTTGCAAGGAGAATGTTATCCCCTTTTGCGATTTTACCGTTGAAAATACGGGCAATACCGATTTTACCGACGTAGTTATCGTAGTCGAGTGTGAAAACTTGCAACTGAGTCGGGTTTTCCGGATCACCGGTAGGCTCAGGTACTTTTTCCAAAATGGTGTTGAACATACACGTAAAATCGCCGTCCGGCTCAGACATGTCCAGTTTTGCAATACCGTCACGCGCCGCAGCGTAGATGATCGGGAAGTCAAGTTGATCTTCCGTCGCATCCATCGCAACGAAAAGGTCGAATACTTCGTCTACTACACGTTCAGGGTCAGCTGAGGGTTTATCGATTTTGTTGATAACAACGATCGGTTTGATTCCAAGACCGAGCATTTTTTTAACAACGAATTTCGTTTGAGGCATAACCCCTTCGTATGCATCGACGAGCAACAACGCACCGTCAACCATTTTCAAAACACGCTCAACCTCACCGCCGAAGTCGGCATGGCCCGGAGTATCGATAATGTTGATTTTGTGTTCACCGTAGCGGATCGCCGTATTTTTAGAAAGAATGGTAATCCCGCGCTCTTTTTCGAGTGCGTTAGAGTCCATCGCTCTTTCATTTACTTGTTCGTGGGTTCCGAACGTTCCGGATTGCTTGAGCAAACCGTCAACTAGAGTCGTTTTACCGTGGTCAACGTGCGCGATTACGGCGATATTACGAATTTTTTGCATTGCTGTCCTTCATGAATAGGGCAAAGATTTTCGCGGATTATATCTCATTTAAGGTTAAGCAAGTGTTAAGGCATTTTCAAAGGTTACCGAACGGTTTCAAAATTATAAATGGAATAGATTTTGCTTTATCTTATCACTTAATACTATTCGGGTGATTGGTACCCGATCAAGGATCACTGATGATCGTGCAAAGTAATGACACCAAAGCGTCCACATCGCTTATCGACCTTTTGGGAGGGAATGGAAAATCCTCTTCTTCCAAATCGAACGATCTGTTTGCAAAACTGTTATCATCCCTTTCTACTCAGACTAAAGGGGAAAAAGTTATCTCTTCCTTGACAGGAGAAACGACTAAGACGGTAAAAACAAACAATTTTCATGCCGTTATCGATCCCAAAAAGACCGTTATCCAAAACAGCGGATCAACATCATCCTCCGCTAAAGAGCTGCAATCCCTGTTGCTAGGAGATGAAAAAGCATCAACTCTCTTCTCGAGCGACATCACTTCGAATTTGAGCAACGACCAGATTCGTCCGCTGATTCATCAGGCGAAAGAGTATCTCAAAAACCAAATCACCACAAAATCGCCTGAGTACTTAAATGATCCCGAATCGCTCCCTAAAACGTTGGGAGGGTTAGTCAAATTGGCCGAAAAAATGGGATTGGACCCACAGTCGATTACCCTCTCTACAATAATGGAATCGGATTCTGCGGATACAACAGCTGCCGCTTTGCCCTCCCAACTGTTGACAAAACCGCTGTTAGATACCAAAATTCTTTCACAACTCTCCACTCTTCCGGAAGATACGGCTTCAGCAGAAGCGATCGTACAATTGCTCAACAAAACCAAAAACAAAGGGCAAAAAGAGACTAAATCTCCCTCCGAATCGACTCCAGCGGAACGCGCATCCGGCAAAACCGACAAAACAGATTCCCAACCGCTAAAAACATTATTGCAAGGCTTAAATAAGCCTGATCAAGTAGCATCTACATCATCTTTAAAATCAACCTCAAAACAACAAGAGAGCCAACCGTTAGATACCGTTCCATTAAAAAGCGAAACAACCAATAATATTTCTAGCGCGGAAACAAAAGGGCACCAAGGTAAAGGATCCACTCCCCTTACTACCTCGGCTACTGATATCAATGATTTAAAAACCCTTTTGCAAGGCGATACTGAGAGCAAAGAGTCTAAAAACGATACAACAGCGATAAATAGCAAGACGGATACGGAAAATGCCAAAATAATGCAACCACTTGAAGCCGATTCTCTTGAGGTCAAGGGCAAAGAGGCTCAGCAAAGCATGCGCCATTTCGCGAGTGATCTTAAAGAAGCCGTTCAAGAGTACAAACCGCCATTTACTCGTCTTACGATGAAACTCAATCCCGAAAAACTGGGTGAAGTGGAAGTAACTCTCGTCCAACGCGGAAATAACGTTCACGTCAATATCCAATCATCAAACGCAACCAGCGTTGCATTTCTCGCTCATAACGCTACCGAGCTCAAAGCGCAACTCGCCCATCAGGGGATTACCGGAGCAACTATGAGTTTTATGTCCGGCGGCGAGGGGCAAGCCCAAAATCAGGGACAGCAAAACCAACAGCAAAATCGTTTCAAATCCTATCAGTCGTTCGAAGAACTCGAACTCAGTGAAGAGCAGTTGAGCGCTCTGGAAATTGTTATCCCTAATTACGCATAAATCTAACTCAAGGAGATTATCATGGCAATCGACGCATACGGAAACTATACGACCGGAACGGCGTATACCGATACATCAACTAAAACGTCTACAAAAACAACAGGCTCATCCGCCCTCGGAAAAGATGATTTTTTAAATCTTCTGATGGTGGAATTAAAATACCAAGATCCGACCGAGCCAATGGACAGTGAGAAAATTTTGACCCAGACTTCACAACTCGCGACGCTCGAATCGGCGGAAAATACCAACAAAGCTTTGGAATCGCTGACGGCGGCATTGACGACATCGATGCAGTACTCGGGGATTTCAGCAATCGGAAAAATGGCCGACACCGGAAGTAACGCTATCCAGCTGGAAGAGGGATCGGATGCGAAATTCGAACTTTACCTCCCTGAAGCCGCCACAGACGGAAAAATCAATATTCTCGACAACAAAGGTAACGTGCTCAAAACCATCACTATGGAAGCAACGGATGCAGGGGTATCCCAATACACCTGGGACGGCACGAATAATGCCGGCAAAGAGCTCGATGCCGGTATCTATTACGTCGAAGCGACCTACAATAAAGCCGACGAAACATCCGGAACCACACGAGTAGGACTCTATCCTATTGAGGCGATTCGGTATGAAGGCGGCACCACGTACGCTAAGCTCGGATCGAGTTATGTCGACTTCAGTAAAATCACTGAAATCACGAATAACTAAATTTTGCCGATCATTACAGAGGATTTATTATGACACAAGGGTATTACACCGGAATATCCGGGATTCAAAGCAGCCAATACGGGTTGGATGTCATTTCCGATAATCTTGCAAATGTCTCTACAACTGCGTATAAAAGCTCGACGGCTGAGTTCTCCGACTTGCTTAGCAAAGTCATCTCAAGTGGTAATACACCCACTTCTAACGACATTGGATACGGGGTCAAACTGCAGGCAACCAGCTTTCAATTTACACAGGGGACGTTAATGCCTTCAGAGCGTTTTAGCGATATGGCATTGGAAGGAAACGGCTTTTTCGGTGTCGTGTCTAAAGATCAAACTGTCTTTACCCGAGACGGAAGTTTTTCGTTTGATACCTACGAATCGGTCCCTGGCGATGTCAATTCCTCTACAAATCGGTTAGTCACGGCCGATGGGGGATACGTGTTAGGGACGATGCTAACCAACTTTTCCTACGACGAAACATTTGATTACGGCGCACAAACGACAAACGGTACAATCGGCGCTTATGTCCTAAATAATCCTACAAATACTGTTGCTTATACTGATATCAATAGTCAAGGGGTTTTGGAATTTCCTTCTCAATTAGCTTATCCCGTTCAACCGACGACTCAAACCAATTTTTTTGGGAATCTCGGAATAACGGATGAAACACGTACGATTAGTGCCGATGTTATTAGCTCCAATAACGAGATAAACCGTCTTAAATTAACATTCACTAAAAGCGCTACGCAACCTACCGACGGTGTAGCATGGGATGTCACTGCAACTGTAACTTCCAATGACGGCAGTACAGTGTACGATACCCAAACCGGTCAAGCCATTTTTGGTGCATCAGGAGCATTAGAAAGCTTTACTGTTCCTTCGGTCGATAACGACGGGACCCTCGTATCTATGAATCTTGGAACAGGATTTAGCGGTGTTATTGCTATTGACGGTGTCGGTATCAGTGGTTCATCAACTTCAGACGGTGTATCTGCCGGAACATTAACCAAGTATGGTATCAATAGTGATGGAACAATCATTGCCGATTTTTCAAATGGACAACAAAGTGCTATCGGACGGGTTGCTGTTTATCATTTCCAAAACGATCAGGGGCTTAACCGCGAAGGAGGAACCTACTACACTCAAAGTTCTGATAGCGGAAAGCCTCTGTTTTGGACCGATGCTAATGGCAATGCCGTTGCCGGAGCATCGGTACGAAGCAATTATTTGGAAGGTTCAAACGTCGATGTTACCGTAGGGTTGACCGATATGATCGTCACACAGCGGGCCTATCAATCCAATGCAAAAACTGTTACCACAGCAGATGAGATGATCCAAAAAGCTCTTGCGATGCATCGTTAATAGTGGAATATTTTTTGCTTGATAATTTTACTCTGTCATAAAAAGGACATATTATGCTAAAGTCACTCTTTTCTGGTGTTACCGGTTTGCAATCGCATCAAATCGCGATGGACGTCGAATCGAATAATATTGCCAATGTCAATACAATCGGATATAAATATTCCCGCGCGAACTTTTCCGATCTGTTAGCACAGACCAACCAAATTGCAACAGCACCGCAAGGAAAGCTGGGCGGTAAAAATGCCGTTCAAATCGGTTTGGGGACGTCGGTCAATTCGATCACGAAAATCATGTCCCAGGGATCGATCCAAAATACCGATAAAAATACCGACGTCGCGATTCAGGGTGACGGTTTCTTTATCGTCAGTTCCGATGGAGGAAACACTTATAAATACAGCCGTTCGGGTGACTTTAAATTCGATGCCGCCGGGAACTTCGTCGATAACAATGGCTTTATTGTCCAAGGATGGGTACGGGATAAAAATACAGGCTTAGTCGATTCTACGGCACCTATCAGTAATATCACGATCCCGCCGGGGTTGACAACACCGGCCAGCGCAACAACACAAATGGTTGTTAAAGCCAATTTGAGTGCCAGTACTACGATTACCCAATTCTCTCCTACCTATGAAACGGATACAACCGGAGCATTTATCAATACCGACGGTTATCCGGTCACACCTGAAGATATGGGAGTCATGTTTAGTGCCAGTGGAGAAGCATTTTCACTCACTTCAGCAGCAGCCGGACCGGGGACAGGCGGAGACGGTATTTTTATCAGTACCGATGGCGGACAAACATACGCCGAGTTCCGTTATACCAGCAATATCGCCGATGTCACGACGACCGGTACGGGAGCCGGAGGGGTTGCAACGTCCCCGACACAAACCGACGGTACGGCATCGACCAATGCCAACGTCTATTATTTCAATAGCACCGAAGACTTCCGTGCAGCCGTAGCCAATTGGACTTCTACGAATGCCCTGAATCCGGGGGCATCCGCTGGAGCAACTGTCAATTACAACGCACAAGGAAAATTAATTGTTTCCAACAGTGCCGGTGCCAGCGATCTCAGCATTGCAGTTGCGGGTATTACAGATACCAATACGGTTAAAAATGAAATTTTTACAGGCAATTTTTCCACTCTTGCCGGAAATATCGTTGCAGGTTCTACCTCGACCAAACAGTCTCAAGCGGTTAATGCGGCAACCCACTCGGTAAGTATGGACATCTATGATTCACTGGGAAGTAAACATACGCTGAAAATCGACTTTCGCAAACAATCCAGCAATGCAACGACTGGAACCTCATGGAGCTATAGTGTCAGCGTTCCGAAACCTGCCGATATCGGAGGAGTAGCTCCTTATCAAAATATTCTAAATCCGGCAGGAGTCATCTCATTTGACTCTACCGGAGCCTTGGCCGGGTATACTATTCCGGCCATCGACTTTACCGGAAACAACGGTTCCAAACCGAATCAATCCATCAGTCTTGATTTCGGTACAATCAACGGATTTGACGGTATTACCAGTTATGATAATGAGTCATCTACCGGTGGAAATAGCCAAGACGGATATGCAGGCGGAGATTTGAACGGAATTCGTATCGATGCGAGCGGTACCTTGATCGGATCGTTTACCAACGGTCGTTCTTTCGGTTTGGCACAAATCGCTATGGCGAAATTTTCAAATAATGAAGGGCTTACCACTGACGGCGGTAACGTCTATCTGCAATCGGCAAACTCCGGAGACCCGATCATCGGTACGGCGGCAACTGCCGGACGCGGTTATATGCAGGCATCATCGCTTGAGGCATCAAACGTCGACCTCTCCAAATCGTTGACTCAACTGATTATTATCCAACGCGGATATCAGGCGAATGCCAAAACAATTACTACCTCCGATACCCTCCTAGAAACACTTCTCGGCATTAAACGTTAACGCATAACGCGTTAGCGGTCATCTCGTTTTTTATGTATTGTTAATTAGTTTAAGGATAGGTCCGGCAAGTAAGGAGTTCTTGCCGGTGCTTTGAAACTTAAGGAGTGAGTGATGAATGAAAAAACATCTCCCTTGACTTGCTGCTGTCAATTGGGATAAAAGAATTATGAAACAACTTAGTAAACAAACAGTAATAACGTTATAATTCCCTCATGCGATGGCGAACACTCAAGAAAAAACAACATACCAAACCTGCACCTTCCAAACCCAAAATCGAATACGCTCCGTTTTGGCCCCGTGCATTAGGGTTTGTTACCGATATCTTTATGATCGGGCTTCCTATTTCTCTGTTGATGATGATGGTTTTCGGCTATGATCAAATGCATACGGCAACAGCTATCGACGTTATAGTTCATACCGATAAAGCACACCAGAATCCCCCTAATCCGATCGCTTCATTGACCCAGATCGCACTGTTTATGATCACCTACGTATGGCTATGGCACCGCTTTGGTCAAACACCCGGGAAAAAGCTCGCCTTTATCCGCGTCGTTGATGCCGTAACACTGGAGAATGCCCCGTACTGGAAATTGATCCTCCGTTTTATCGGTTACTTTGTCTCTCTCATCACCGTTTTCGGTTTTTTTATCGGCTCGTTTCGTAAAGACAAACGGACCCTTCACGATCTTCTCAGCGGCACGGCCGTAATACGTATCTCCTAACGTGTCCGTTCTAATCGCCGCTTTCTACTTTTTTTACTTTGCCCTGATCGGGGTTCACATCATATTCGTCCCCAAAATTCTTACCATGGTGGGATACGATCCTCTCCACGTCGGCATCGTTTTCGCTTCTGCCCCGCTGGTTCGTTTTGCGATGCCTTTTCTCTTTTTGAAGGGGTTTAAACTCGATCAAAAGGTCTTTTTTCTCTCTCTGGGGCTCATGGGAATCGGCGCTATAGGCTTTTATCCGGCACTGGAGCATTTCGGGCCTTTGCTGCTCGTGAATATCGTCTTCGGAATCGGCATATCGTTGGTTCTCCCTTATATCGAGGTTATTTCACTCGAACAGATCGGAAAAGAGCGCTACGGACGTATTCGGATGTTCGGTTCTTTGGGTTTCATCGCAGTAGCCCTCATCCTGGTTCATTATCTCACCACTCCGCAAAGCGGAATCGTATTTTTAATCGCGATGGCGATGACGACGCTCATTTTCGGAGCGTTTATCGGGAACCGCCAAAGCAAACTTCCGCTTAGTGAATGTGACGCCGGGGACGAATCGTGCCGTTTTTCGCTTATGGGACATCTCTCACTGTGGATAGGTTTTTTCCTGATGCAGGTAAGCTTCGGGCCGTTTTATAATTTTTTCACCATTTATGCGACCGATCACGGAGTATCACTCGATACTACCGTATGGCTCTGGAGTTTCGGAGTCATCGCCGAGATCATCATGTTTTATTTCCAGGGGCCGTTGTTACGGAGAAATCTCCCGGCAATTTTGCAAATAACCGCTTTTATCACCGTTTTCCGATGGCTTATCGTCGCCTTTTTCCCGGATCATACCCTTATGCTGTTTGCCGCACAGAGCCTCCATGCTTTCAGCTTCGCTTTGTTTCATTCGGCATCCATCGCCATTTTGTTTCATCTTTACAAAGCGCGCCGCCTCTCACAGCAATTCTTTTTCGGTATTTCGTACGGATTGGGGGGCTTTATCGGAGCGATCGGCGCAGGGGCGCTCTATCAGTATACGCCGACGTATCTGTTTGTCGGAGGAGCCCTCGCCGCGCTGGGGGCGGGAGTGGCTTTTCGGGCATTTAATAATCGATAATCAACGAAGCCAAGAACGTCCGGTCGGTATGAAGCGATGGTGCTGGAGGCGTATTGGCGTAATCGACTTTATAGCTCAGACCCATCGAAAGGGTCGAATTTATTTTGCTCTCGATCGCACTTTTGCTATAGAGGAAATAGTATTTTGTGTCATCAAGTTTAACACGATAGGTCGCTTCCTGGATAAATTTCAGGTTCTCTTGTATCTTCCATTTATATATTCCGCCGAGATTCGTCGAAAAATAGTTTTCCGAATCGTCATTGTCGGGCTTGTCTCTTCCGAATAAAAGGTTGGCCTGAAAATCGAGCTGCTGTGTCTTCTCATCAATCGCTTTCATCCCTATACCCGGTCCGGTATAAAACTTATACTCGTATCCGCTGAAATGGTCTTCTTTATAGCCGATCATGTAGTTTAGAGAATAAACCTCATCGAATTGATAGTCGTAGTTAAACTCGCTCGACCATTTATTCTTAGACGTTTCGCCGTCCGAAGAGGCTCGATACGCATCCAGATGGACCCGCAATATATGTAAGTCCCATTTGGTCTTTGCATTACCTTCAAAAGCCAGAGAAGAGGTATTGCTGTTCCCTTTGCTATCGATATAGGAAAATTCGCTATGCGTGACGATATCGCCGTTATGCTCGGGAAGGGGACATACGTCAGCCGCCATCAATGAACTCCCTCCCAGAGTAATCCATAAAAGCCTTCGAATCATATCTCCCCTTTTCGAACATGCAAATCCATCTGAGGAAACGGAATCGAGATACCGTGCTTGTCAAACTCCAGCTTGACCGCTTCGGTCATCTCAAACATACCGTCCCAGTAGTCGTCTACCGCTACCCACGGACGGGCAAAAATCTGAACCGAGTTTTGGGCGAGGGCTCCAACCGCAACGACGGGAGCCGGTTCGGCAAGCACTTTCGGATTGGCCTTCAGAACCTCCATGATCACCTCTTTGGCCAAGCGCAGATCGTCTTTGTAATCGATGTCGAATACCATATCGACCCGGCGTTTGTCGTTGCCCGTGTAGTTGATGATATTCCCGTTGATCAAAGTACCGTTAGGGATGATGATCGAGCGGTTATCCGTCGTCGTCAACGTCGTGGAAAAGAGATTAATCGTCTTGACCGTTCCCATCACTCCTGAGGTCTCAATAAAATCTCCCACTTTAAACGGACGGAAGAAAATAATCAATACCGCAGCACCGACATTGGAAAGGGTATCTTTGAGGGCAAGCCCCACGGCCAATCCCGCCGCACCGAACACGGCGACAAACGAGGTCGTCTCGACGCCGAGGTTGCTGATCGCCGCGATCACGATCACGACAATCAACCCCACATACGTCGCATTAGCCGCAAACGAAACGAGGGTCGGATCGACCTTAGCTTTGTTCAACCCTTTTTTGATGAGAAAAACGATCTTGCCGGCGATCCAGCGCCCGATAAAAAAAATCAGTAAAGAGCCGAGTATTTTTAACCCGTATTCGGTTGCATAGGTCATCGCCAAATCGCTGTAATGCTGGACTTTGTCCTCGTAGTGTTCGATTTTTAACATGCTGTTGCCTTAACGGTATTCGATAATTTGCTCTGCGGTGAGACGTTTGCGTTCGCTTTGCGGATTAACCCGATATCCGAAAGCACAGATCAGAGCCACAGAATGCCCCTCGGGGAGATCGAGAATCGCTTCGACATTTTCTTTATCGAATCCCTCGATCGGACAGGTATCGATTTTCAATGTCGCGGCATAGGTCATCATATTGGCTACGGCGATATAACACTGTTTTGCCGTCCAATTTTCCAATAAAACTTCATCGCTCTCGATCGGAGCCAAATAGTTTTTATACACTCCCATATAAGTTTCTACCGCCTCGCTCGGCAATCCCCTGCGGGAAAACATATCTTTGACGTAACGGGTACCGCTTCGTACGACATTGTTATCGGTCGTGAAAATCACCAGCTCACTCGCATCGGTGATCTGAGTTTGATTCCAGCATGAGGGTTTGAGCGCTTTACGCAGCCCCGCGTTACGGACGACGATCAACCGCCACGGTTCCATCCCGAAGGATGAAGGTGAGAGGCGTGCGACCTCCAAAATCGATTCAAACTGCTCGGCTGGAATCTGTTTTTCGGCATCAAACTTTTTGCATGCGTGCCGAAACGCCATGGCCTCTAGAAACTCGGACATTCTTATTCTCCTTTACGAACCTCTGCGTGTTTTCGTTCTATGAATTGTGCTATTTTAACGTAGAGTTCTTTATGGGGGGTAACAAGCGTCTCGATCAGAACACTGTATTTGCGATAGGTTTGCCATGCGACGTTCGAAGGGTTCGGACGCCCGCGTGCTATCAGCTCGAAACTTACCGCCGCATTGATGAAACCTTTCCAGACCCGCATCTCGTCGTTGTCCTCAAACCGTTTGGGGTGCCAGATCACCTCCAAATCCTCGTGTGCGTCATAATAGCGCCCTTCGTCTATCGAGACGACAAACGCTTCGCACGCTTCGGTTATACCCGTAAGTTCTTCCGCCAATAACCGCGTCCTCCCCGCAAACTGATACACGCATGTCCCGGAAATTTGCTCCGAAACTCTTTTAGCCGCTCTTTTGAAGATTTGCCCGTATCGCAGTAAAAGACAAACACGCTCTCCTCAGGTTCGCTGCGCAACATCGGAGGGCTGTAAGTAACAGTCTCGATCCCCTCGATGGGGTTTAGAATCGTATCGATCAGCAGTACCCTGATCCCTTCGGCTTCTAACGCCTGTTTGTTGCGCAAAAACTCTTCCTGCGTCCATTCATCGACATTCAAATCGACCATTATTATTATCCGTCATATTATTTTGCGAAAGTTTATCAAAATAAAAAATACGTTCGCCTTAGGATTTACAACTGGCTGTTTTATGAAAGAGAGCCGTATTTCTCCTCATACTCCCGAATCCGTTCCAATACATCACTGACACTCTCGGTGAGTTCACTTCCCATTTTTTTGTATTCCTCATCTTCTCCCATAAGGTTCATAAGCGCATACCAAATCGGTTTATAGATGTCTTTAAACCGGAATTCTTCTCTTTCAAAGATTTTTTTGGCTTGATAATATTGACCTTTAGCAATTAATAGAATCAAGTAATCTTCAATCTTTAGATCATATTCTTGTTCATTGGAATTGCACCATTCAATGAATTCAATATAGCTTTCTTCAAATTTTTCACATTTCAATTTCATTAATGCCATCGAATAGTGACCATTAGGTAACATACTGTTATGAATATCAAACATTTCATCGTAATTTGTTTTTGAATACTGCTGAATGATTTTATCTTGAGCAAGATGCAGCTCATCAATTGATATTTTTGCTATGAGCTGTTTTTCCATTATCTCCAACAGGTCTTTTATTTCCTTAACATTTTTAATTTTTTTAAATACATCTTTTGCTTTTGCTTTTTCATCTTTTTGTACTAATTCAAGTGCTTCTCTCATTAACATTACATCTGATTCCGTTAAATCGTTTGCTAAATTAGGCTCTATTGCAGATAAATATTGCTTAACTTTCATTTTTAAAAAATATTCAATATCAACTCTAAGACCTGTATGACATAATGCTTCCGCCATATGAAATGCATGATTCGGACTAACCTCTTTTGTCGTCAGCGATTCTATCAGTTGTCTTGCCCGCTCTTCAAGTTCTTCTTTGGAATACCACGATTCGAGAAATTTCACCAGCCACTCAACCCGCTGACGATCTTTTTTCCGTCCATAGCGCATCAGATACCAAATATTAAAAAACCGTTCTTTGATCTTGTAAATCTTATTTTTCCCGATTGATTCGGATTCGATAATCTCATATTTTTCGAGCTGCTTGAGCTGTGAGGAGATCGCCTTACTCTCCAGTTTCGTTTTTTTTGCGATCTCACGGGTGAACATCCCGTCCCAGTTCATCGCGATGGTATGGACAATCTCCTGCAGTTGCGGAGGCAAATCATCCATACGATGTTTATAAAGCGGTGTTACCTCATCGAGAATCTTGAGAAGATCGTCAAATGCATTTCCACCATCATCCATTAAGATATCAAAGAGCATCACAAGCGTACGCGGTACTCCCCCCGTCAACCGTCGGAGTGTTTCAATACGTGCGGAATTGGTTCGGATGAGTGTCTCTATCTGCTCTTTTTGATCCTCTTTGGCAATAGCGCGGAGAAAAGTATGGGCTTCGGATTCATTAAACCCGCGCAGTTTGATGATCTTGAAAAACTGGTAAAACGGTTTGTCGTACTTGTGGTGCTGTTCCAGCATATCGGTTGAGCCGCCGATGATACGAATCGATGAGGAGCTGAGCAATATTTCACGGAGTCTTCGCTGTTCTTTGATGCTTAGTTTCCCGATCAACTCGTCGATGTTATCGATCAACAATAGCAATTTTTTCTCTGATTGTATAACGGTAGTTTCAAAGAGGGTAAAACTCTTTAGCTCATAATCCTCATCCTCAAAATGCTCTTCCATTTTATCGAGTATATCGGGGAAAATCTCAGGATAAACACTTTGAAGATAATCCGCAACCTCTTCCCACAATCGGCTAAGAGAGCGGATTTGATACTGCTCTTCAGAAAATTTGACGGGGATAATACGATCTGAAAGCTCAGAAGAGTTTTTTACCTCAATCAATAACTTCCGCAATAACGTCGTTTTACCCTGTCCCCGTTGGCCGATAATGATGTAGTGCTGCTGCGGAACGGCATAGTTTGCCGATGTTATATCCGTGAAAATATCGTTAAATATATCGGTACGGACAACAAACCGAGAAAGAAATTCTCTCTCTTCCATCTCATCAGGGGTGTATTTATATCGTGAGTAATTAGTTAGCGACATTGTTATACCACCACATTCGTAAAATCGGAGAGTTGAATCGGTAAACTTTCGGGTCATCATTGTTATTGATATATCCATCGTATACAAGCGTATGGACAATCTCTTTGGCTATATCATGATCCAAATCGTGTTTGCTAATTAGGTTAGAAATAGCGGATGATTTGATCGTATGTTTGTCTGATATAATATTTAGAACCTCTTTTGCGAAGTTATAACCCGTCGGTTCAAATGCTTCTTTTAGCTTGCTTTTCCAATGTTCAAAGTGATTTTTATGTTGAAGTGCCGCAGTAATAGCACGATCAATGTTCTCATTTGTAAGCGCTTCTTTATCAATTGCTTTCGCCTCTTGCAGAATAAGCTGGATATAAAAAGGGATCAGCCATTCGATTTTATCTAGCAAATTCCGAATAACATCGCCCTCAACTCTCATCCCCTCCGATAAAGCATAAGTAAAAGCTGAGGCATCTTCACGAAGTAAAGGCGGTATTTTGATACTGTTAAGGTCATTAATCGATTTAGTGGCACCGATGCGTGCGGCGACCCCTTCAAGCCCGATTGATCCTGCATAAAGAAATGTTACTTTTTCCAATATTTTTGGATTTTGTCGTAAACTCCGTGCGGTTCGCAAAAATGATTCGGCTTGCTCCTTGCTCTGATATTTAATGATATTTTCTACCGCTTGGGCAAATTCATCCACCATGATAATAAGCTTTTTATCTATTTGCAATTCCGTTACAAATTTTTCAAATGCCGCTGCGTAATCCAATGTTGCTCCGTCACCGAATTCGATCCCGGATGTCGAAACTTTTCTTATTTTCCCTGCTAACTCCCGTAATGAAGTTGCCAATTTTGCGGTATAGCGATGCGTTTGAGAAATAAACGTTTCACTTGTTAGTGTATTAAATAGCTTATGCCAGAATTCATGTTCATTATCTGCTGATTCTACATCGACAAACGCAACAGCATATCCTTCGCGCGGTTCATCGTATATTTTATACATAACGGAAGTTTTGCCGACGCGTCTCGGAGCTGCAATCAATATGTGTCCACCGGATTCAATCGTGTTCCAAATACGATTTATCTCAGTATCTCTCGGCCAAAACTGTTCTGCACGCGCTACCTGTCCGACACATAATTGCATTTTAGACTCCTTGACAAAATATTTATTGTCATTCTATCTGACAAAATTTTTATTGTCAACATATCTGACAAAATTTTTATTGTTATATTAAGCGAGAAGGAAATATTAGGAGAAAAAAGATACACTCTCTTATGGCAAAGAAAAAGAAAAAAATGATCAAACTCAATCAATCCATCCGCCATTTTTTCGGCGATGAAGGATTTGATGAAGGGATAGAGCGGGTTCCGACCGAATCACTCATCGCTCTGGCTCATACCCTCGGGATTTTTAACGGTACGACCGATAAGCCCACACTTGTTAAAACGTTCCGACGGCTCTGGTCTGAGGGAGAAACCGAGATACGCACCCTCATCGTCGATTTTTTTCGCAACGAAGGGCGTATCTATCCCAATCCGAAACCCAGAGAAAAACCGCACGAGAGAGAAGATAAAATCGATGAACTTCTCGAAGCGTTTGAACTAAGCGCGGATGAACGCCGGGCGTTGCACGCCTCGTTTATCGATATCCGTACCCGAAAAATCACCCCTGAAAAAATCGCCGCCAAACTCGAACATATCCGTTACGTCCGCAAACGCGAACAACTCGAAAAAGCGTTGGAAGGTAAATTCGATTTCGATGACACCCTCGAATATTACGCACCGATACACTATACGCTGGGAGAGGAATCTTTTAGTAAAATCCACATCCTTAAAACCGCTCCGCTGAACGAAAAGCGGCTGCATGAAGAGAGCATCGAGACTCTGGTTCCCGAAATCACGGAACTCAAAGCGGCACTAACACACCAAAAACAGCTTCAAACGGATGCGTTTTTGGCATCGCTGAATCTCTCCTCACACCGGTATCTGAACCGTGAGCAAATCATCAGTTCGCTCAAAAGCGCTCCCCCTTCCGTCCAAACCTACGGGACACTCAGCAGCGAGATTCTTCGCGGTGTCTTGACCCGACATCTACACGTATCCCTCACCTCCGGCGGGACGGACGACTTGATTGTAGAGATCGACAAAGAGCTCCCGCTGCCGTTTCGCACCGAACCGTTTAAGTACCGTTTTTCCCTCCATCTTGATGCCGCGGAAATCAGCCGCCAAATCTGGAATGAAGAGGATCTCGTCATCGCCTCCATGATCGAAAAGCAAAGTGCCGAAGAAGAACACGCTTTTCTCGGAGAGCTCAATTACCTAATCGATGAATGCCGTACCCGCTCCAAACTTCTCGATCTCCGCGACGAAGATTTGTACCTCATCGTCTATGAACTTCTTATCCCTTATCTGGGCGAGATTCCTCATATCAGCGCCAAAACGTCCCGAAGAGTCCTCTTTTCGTTCGATCAGCGGATCGCCAACGAACTGCTCAAACGGCAGCGACAGGAACTCCTCGGACGCAGTATCCGGGACTTTAAAAATCTTTTCCCTCTTGCCCGCTCGCTTCGCCGCAAACTGGTATTCCACATCGGCCCGACCAACAGCGGAAAAACCTATACCGCATTCCAAAACCTCCGCATGGCAGGGACGGGATATTATCTCGCTCCGCTGCGTCTTTTGGCACTGGAAGGGTATGAAACCCTCAAAGAAGAGGGTGTAAGCGTCTCGCTCATTACCGGGGAAGAACAGCTCCTCGACGAAGATGCCACCCACATCAGCTCGACGATCGAGATGCTCAATTTCGAAGTGGAAGTCGATTGCTGCGTCATCGACGAAGTACAAATGATCGGAGACCGAGACCGCGGATGGGCTTGGGCGAATGCCATCATCGGCGCTCCTGCCAAAACGATCATCATGACGGGATCGGAAAATGCCCGTGAAGCGGTCACCGCATTGGCCGAGTATCTGGGCGAACCGCTTGAAATCATCGAATTTCAGCGCAAAAATCCGCTCGAGCTGCTCAAAACCCCTACACCTATTGATGCCATTCAACCTAAAACAGCAGTTATTGCTTTTACCCGTGCCAATGCCCTGCGGCTCAAACAGCAACTTTCCAAAACCTACCGCACGAGCGTTATCTACGGCAATCTGAGTCCTGAAGTGCGCCGCGAAGAGGCGAGACGTTTCCGTGAGGGGGAGACCGATATCCTCGTCGCCACCGATGCGATCAGTATGGGATTGAACCTGCCGATCAAAACACTCCTCTTCTCCAAAGCCGATAAATTCGACGGCCAGAATCAGCGCACCCTGAGCGCCGGAGAGGTTCAGCAAATCGCCGGACGCTCCGGACGCTACGGACTAAGTGAAAAAGGGTACGTCGGGGCACTGAGCGCCGATGTGCTCAAAACGATCTCTTCGCTCTTTAACCGCCCCGCACAGCCGGTCGCCATTCCGTTTAACGTCATGGCGAATTTCGATCACATCATGCTCGTCTCGACGATTCTGGAAGAGAAATCGCTTTCGGCGATCATTGCGTTTTTTGTCGATAATATGAAGTTTGAGGGGCCGTTCCGTGCCGCCAATCTCGAATCGATGAGCGAAGCATCCGCCATCGTAGACCGTTATGATCTGGATATGCGGACGAAATTCACCCTCGCCACCGCACCGCTCTCGACCTCATCGCCGCTGGTCATGGCGGCATTCGAACGGTATGTGCGCGCGCTGGAGCAGAAAAAACCTATCGCTTTCATTCC
This sequence comes from uncultured Sulfuricurvum sp., assembly GCF_937936435.1. Lineage (GTDB taxonomy): Bacteria > Campylobacterota > Campylobacteria > Campylobacterales > Sulfurimonadaceae > Sulfuricurvum. Next base: position 28,094 of record NZ_CALDDG010000086.1, read on the forward strand.
GCCGCAGCGGCTGGGGAGCTACGCCCTCTCGATGGAAGAGCTTCAGGATGCGGAAGATCGGATCAAAGAGATATCGCTCTATCTGTGGCTCTCGTATCGTCTGGGCGAATTTTTTATCGATGCCGAAAAAGCCCGCTCTTTCCGAGGAGAGCTCAACCGTTTTATCGAGAATTCATTGCAGCAAAGCCACTTCGTCCCTCGATGCAAAACCTGCGGCAAACCGTTACCGCCGCAAAGTGAATTTGCGATTTGCCAAAGCTGTTTCAATCAGCTCAACCGCAGTAAACAAGTGCCTAGAAGCGCAATAAGTCCGAGTAATCGTACTGCGAAGGATTCAAGAAAATCTTTTCATCACGGACGCTGAGACGTTCGTCATCGTCTTCAACAGCCGCTTCAAAACGGCTTTTGATCTTTTTTTTCTCTTTGTCTTTGATCCGTTTCAATTTCAAAAACGATTTTAACGTGATCCATGTATCAAGTTCTTCTCGCTCGCTCTCGACGACATCGGCATTGATTGCCTCCTCCATCACGGCATCGGTATTCACATGGGAGAGGAATTTGGTCGCAACAACGTGCAGAACGCTCCGCAGCTGGGCATCGCGTTCTTTGTAAATCTGCTCGACTTTTATCCGTTCATCGATCAGCATCTGCTCGCGCTGATCCCGTAAACGGGTAGTTTCTTGCTCCAACGTCTCGACACGCTCGCGTAGCCGTGTATTCTCCTGCTCGATATACTGCGTATAGCGGTTGTCAATAGAAACATGACTTTCCGAAGCACTTTTATCCGGTTCTACGGCAACGTATTTTACGCCGTTCTCGACGATGCAGTCCAACGAACCTCTTCGAATACGGTTGTGAATCGCCTCTTTGGAAACTTTAAAATACTCTGCGGCATCGGCAATCGTCATCTTTTTCATTGTTTTCCTTCTACCTGTTTTCGTAACATCCGGATGAAAGCATCTACCATACCCATGTCCAGATGATCCGACATCTGCTGTTTCATCAGCAACAACGATTCGAAAGAGCTCATCGGGTCTTTATACGAGCGCTTGGTCGACAACGCATCAAATACATCACACGTACCGATAATGCGGGCAAACTGGCTGATTTGATCGCCTTTGAGGTTATCGGGGTAACCCCCTCCGCACATCTTTTCGTGATGATGGCGGATTCCGGTCAAAATCCGCTCGTCGGTAATCCCGAGTTTTAGCGCGATTTCATGTCCGTACGCAGGATGATGTTTCATTTGTGCAAACTCTTCATCGGTGAGTTTGCCGTTTTTATTGATAATCTCGTAATCGATTCTGCTTTTTCCCAAATCGTGTAAGATAGCCGCCATCCCCAACACTTCGAGATCTTTTCCGCTGATCCCTAAAAATGAGCCTAAACTCAACGTATAGATACTGACATTGATCGAATGGGTATGGGTGTAATAATCGTGTGCCGTGATCTTCATCAGCGATTCGACGGCACTGCTGTCATGCAAAATAATTTCGATAAAGTTATTGACGACAGGCTGGACGTTTTTAACATTTTCGAGAGATTCGGGATTTTTAAACATCGAATCAATCGCTTCGGTCGCTTTTTCATAGACCAAACGGGCCTTTTGCTCTGTCGGAATCTCATCGTTTCGAGCGATACTTTGAAGATGGCGGGCGACATAGGCGTTGTATTGCGCTTCCTCTTCTTCACTGACGTAGAGCATTTCGATTTCGCGCAGCTTTACTTTGGCATTGCCGTCAACCGACGTATCGCTTTGCAAAAACAAACTCATCGCACTCTTCGTCTCATTAGGAAGAAAAAGATTGAAATCGATTTGCGACCCTTCGGTGATGAGCCGTTTATCGATAAGCTTATACTTTTTTTGACGCATTTAATGACTCTTAGCGAAAATTATCGAATACAAGCGGGGCTTCCCACTCCATCGCTTTGATGGCCGCCATGATTTTTTGAAGTTCGTCGATTTGTTTGGATTTGACGCGGATATGTTCTCCCTCAATCGCCGCCGTTGCCTTGGTTTTCAGATTTTTGATTTCGGCAACGATTTTTTTAGCCTCTTTGGAGTCGATCGTATCGACGATCTTGTACGTTGCCTTTCGGCTCCCGCCGCTGGCGTCTTCGGTTTTCAATTCATTAAGCGCTTTGGAAGAGAGCCCCCGTTTGATCAGTTTGGCGATGACAATGTCTTTGAGGGCATCGAGTTTGTTATCACTCGATGCGAGCAGAATCAGCTGTTTTTCTTTTTCGCGGTAATTGATCTCATACGTAATCCCTTTGAAATCGTAACGTCCGATCACCTCTTTTTCGGCTTGGGCAATCGCGTCTTTAAATGCTTGAAGATCGATTTTTGCGGAGATGTCGAGTGAGTGTTCTGATGCCATACGTGTCCTTCTTGATACGCTATCGGAATCGATTCCGATCGGTCGCGAATATTCTCTCTCAATTGAACTCGCAACGGCGTATTTTTTATAACAGTTAGTATAACACACCAAAACCTTATCTAAAACATCGGTGAGCCGAAATCAAGCCCTCCGCCGAATGCGGCAGCGGCATTCGGATCACTGTATCCCATCATCGCACTTTTCATCCGCAGCATCGTGATGTCCTGTTTGGGTGCGATATGCTGTGGACAAACCGGAACACATTCGCCGCACAAAGTACAGTCCCAAATCCCGTTTGTCTGTACTGCCGCTATTTTTGCGCCGCTGCTCTCTTCGCGCACATCGTTGACGTAACGCCAAACACGGGTGAGGGCAAAAGGACCGATAAAATCGGGATTTACCGCATATACCGGACAAGCGCTGTAACATGAAGCACACAAAATACAGTCGCTTTGAGTGACGATGCGGTTTGCTTCCTCTTCGCTAACAGGGCCCTCGTGCGGCTTTTCGCTCCAGCCGTTTGCCGTTTGGTTAAAACGCTCGACAAACGAGGCGTCGACGACCAAATCTCGGATAACCGGAGCGTTACGGATCGGTTCGATCAGATCGCCCTCGGAGGGTTTGTATTCGCACATCAATACTTCCCGCCCGTTCACTCGCACCGCGCAGCTTCCACAGACGCCGCTGCGGCATCCGTGCGAATAGGTCAATGTCGGATCGATCTTGGTTTTGACATGGTTCAACACCGTGAGCAGCGTAACATTCTCGAAATCTACCGTATAACTCTGCACCTCTTCCCGGCCGCTTCGTACAATTTTAATTTCCATCAGTCGCACCACTCCTGCTCATATTCTTCATCCTCATCTTCGTAAGGGTCTTCGCAACACCCTTCCTGCTCAGAGCCGTTCTCGTCATCCCACGTTTTGTCGTCGCCTAAAGCCTCTATTGCATGAAATCCGCACATAATACTCCGTCCTCCTTCCATGTGATCGTATGGGCACCGAACATCCGGTCGTTCCGTTCGGGAGCGTCGATGCGGTAGTGCGCCCCTCGGCTCTCTACCCGGCTGATCGCGCTGACAACAATAATCTCGGCCAATTCGACCTTATTGCCGAATTCGATAAATTCCACCAGATTGGTGTTACAGATTTTCGATTTGTCCCGAGGCCCCATAAACGGAAGTTCTTTTTGCATTTGGCGAATCGCTCCTAGCACCGCTTTGAGCCCCATATCATCCCGAACCAAACCGACGTTGTTATAGAAGATATTGGCAAGCATCTCCTGTTTTTGGTAAAAATCGATCTGATTCGTAAAATACATCACACCGCGCACAAAATTCTGATCTTTGGCAAACTGCGAGCTTTCTCTATCCGCCAGGGGATGTTTTTCACCGTACTCCGCCGCTTTGGCTCCGGCATGGCGACCGAATACCACAAGTTCCAGCAATGAGTTTCCGCCCAAACGGTTCGCTCCGTGCGTTTTGTGATTGGCACATTCACCGACGGCAAAAAGCCCCTTCACGCAGATCGGAAGAGCGTCGTGTAGGGAAAGAGTGTAGATCTCGGTGGT